>CACBQR010000023.1 GCA_902541435.1 uncultured Alphaproteobacteria bacterium | reverse complement strand
CACAAGCATTTTTACCATCTCTCAAAACAGTAACTTCATCACAAATTTCAAATACTTCCTCTAATTTGTGACTAACAAAAACTATACTTACATCTTGTTCAGCAACTAATCGTTTAAGTAATGCAAATAAATTTTTTGTATCTTGTGGGGATAATGATGAAGTAGGCTCATCTAATAATAGTATTTTTGATTCTAAAGATAAGGCTTTAGCTATTTCACACAGTTGCATTTTTGCAACTGTTAAATCTGATACTATTGTATTTGGATCTATATCCAACTCCATAATGTCGAGCCATTTTTTTGATTCTTTGGCAACAGTATTATAATCAATTAATCCTAAATTATTTTTAGGAAGGTTGGTTAACATTAAATTTTCACCAACTGAAAACCTCCTAATTAAATTTCTTTCTTGGTGCACAACTGAAATTCCAGCATTCATTGCTTCATTAGGTGAAGAAAAAGACTTCTCTTGATTATTTAAAAATAGCTTTCCTTCATTTTGATTATATACTCCTGTAATAATTTTAATTAATGTAGATTTTCCTGCTCCGTTTTCACCAAGAAGTGCATGGATTGATTTTTTTTTGAGTCTAAAGTTTGCATTATCAAGAGCTTTAACACCAGGAAAATTTTTTGTAATGTTGTTGAGCTCTAAAATATAATCACTCATCTGAAAAAACCTTTGTTCTTCTCTCTTCTCTATACTCTCTGTATCTATTTATAAATACCGCTAATAAAATCATAAATCCTAAAAATATTTGAACAAAAAAAGGATCAATTTTAAAAATTACTAAAGCTTGAGAAATTATAGAAACTAATATCACACCAAAAGCAGTAGCAATAACATCTACTTTTCCGCCAGCAAGTATAGCACCTCCAATTACCGGAGCAGCAAATGAAGGTAATAGCCAAGAATCACCTATATTGGGTGTCCCAAGTTGTAATCTACAAACCACTAACATTCCACCAATAGCAGCTAAAAGGCCTGATATAACATGAGCATAAATAACTATTTTTGTTGAAGATATTCCTATTAGTTCTGATGATTGTACATTATTCCCGTATGCCAGCATATACCTTCCAAGTGATGTTCTATTCATTAAAATCCACATCAGCACAGTTATAATAATTGGTATAATAACTAAGTAAGGTATAGGGCCAAAGATTTTTGCATTTCCAAAAAATTTAACAGCCTCAGGAATTTCATAAAAAGGTTGAGCCTCTGTTATTCCTAAATTCATTCCTTTAAAAATGTAAAGTGTAGCAAGGGTAATAATAAAAGCTGATATGCCAGTTTTAACAGTGATGTATCCATTTATAAAACCACAAGCAAGACCAATTAATAATCCAATGAGAACAGCAGGTAAAATTGACATGCTATAAACTTCCATTAAGCCAGTAAATGAAATCGCAACTAAGCCACCAATTGCTCCGACAGATAAGTTCATTTGACCAATTGCAATGATAATCATTTGTGACATTGCCACAACAAGCATCAAACTAACACTCAGCATTAAAACATATAAATTAAATGGAGAAATAAATGCAGGCTTAAACAATGAAATTAAAAATGAAAATTAATGAATTAAAATCTACATTAACCTCAGGAAAAAAAGGTAAAAGAAGGGGCAGAGGCTCAGGTTCTGGTTTAGGCAAAACTTCTGGTAGAGGTGTTAAAGGTCAAAAATCTAGATCAGGAGTTGCTATCAATGGTTTCGAAGGTGGACAAATGCCAATATACCGTCGCTTACCAAAAAGAGGATTTAACAATCCATTTAAATTAAAAATTCAGAATATAAATTTTAACATGATAAATAATATTGTTAAAAAATATAATTTAAATCCTCAGGAGTTGTCAGAGGAAGAATTCTTTAATAAAAAAATTTTTAAAAGATCAAAAGGAAAATTAAAACTTCTTAATGTAGGAAAATTAGAAATTACTACTAATTTAGAAATATCCTATGCATCTAAAAAGGCTATAGAAAATTTAGAAAAACTTGGCGGTAAAGTTAAATTGAGTAAGAAATAAATGGCTACAGCAGCAGATAGATTGGCAAATAATTTGAATTTTGGAGCATTGGGAAAAGCTACGGAGCTTAGACAAAGACTACTATTTACTCTTGGAGCTTTAATTGTTTTTAGACTAGGCACATTTTTACCTATTCCTGGTATTAATCCATTGGCTCTGCAACAATTTTTTGAACAACAATCCTCTGGAATTTTGGGTATATTTGACACTTTTTCTGGAGGTGCTTTAGGAAGAATGGGTATTTTTGCTTTAGGTGTCATGCCATATATATCAGCATCAATAATAATGACTTTAATGAGGTCTGCTATACCTCACTTAAAAAATTTGAAAGAACAAGGTTCTAAAGGATCGAGACAATTACTTCAATATACAAGATATCTTACAGTGATTATAGCCGCTGTCCAAGGTTATGGAGTATCAATTGGTTTGGAGTCGATGCAAACCACATATGGTAATATTGTATTTGATCCAGGTGTATTTTTTAGAATGACAACTGTAATAACCCTTGTAGGAGGAACTGTTTTTTTGATGTGGTTGGGTGAACAAATTTCCTCAAGAGGGGTTGGAAATGGTATTTCTTTGATTATAACTGCAGGAATAATTGCAAATTTACCGAGTGCTTTCGTGAGCACTTTACAACTAGGCAGAACTGGTGAGTTAAGTGTAGCATTTATTTTAGCTATATTAATACTAATATTATTATTAATAATATTTATTGTATTTATTGAGAAAGCCCAACGAAGATTGCCTGTTCAATATCCAAAGAGGCAAGTTGGAAATAAAATATACGGAGGTCAAAGTTCACACCTACCTTTAAAAATAAATACTGCAGGTGTAATACCAGTAATTTTTGCATCTTCTATTTTACTACTTCCAAATACCATGTCTGGTTTTGGAGCTGGTTCATCCAGTGATATTTTTATTTTAATTTCTAGCTATCTTGGTAGAGGTCAACCTCTTTACCTCGCTCTTTATGCTGCAATGATAATATTTTTTGGATTCTTCTATACTTCAATAGTATTTAATCCAGATGAACAAGCTGAAAATTTGAGAAAATACGGCGGTTTCATACCTGGTATTAGACCTGGTGAAAATACAGCTAAATATATTGAATTTGTATTAGTAAGGTTAACAACAATTGGGACAATTTATTTAACTTTCGTTGCTCTATTGCCAGAATTTCTTTTATCGAGAACATCAATACCATTTTATTTGGGAGGGACTGCACTTCTGATTGTAGTTGTAGTAATGATTGATTTTATAACACAAGTTCAATCACATCTTTTTCAGCATCAGTATGAGGGGTTACTTAAGAAAACTAAGTTAAAAGGTAGAAGATAAATTGAGTAACATAATTTTTTTTGGCCCTCCTGGAGCAGGTAAAGGCACTCAAGCAAAATTAATTTCACATTTCTTAAATATCTCTCATCTTTCCACAGGAGATATATTAAGAAAAAAATTATTAGAAAAAGATACTTTAGCAAATGAATTAAAAATAATTATGTCCTCTGGTAATCTTGTATCTGATGATATTTTAAATAAAATTGTTTCCTCAAGATTAAACAGCGAAGCAACGAACGGATTTATTTTAGATGGTTATCCTAGAACACTTAAACAATCTGAATTTTTGAACAATTATTTATTAGAAACATCTTGTAAAATTAATTTTATTTTCAATATTCAGATTAATTTTGATACCCTAAAGAACAGAATACTAAAAAGATCTTCAGAAGAGAGCAGAGATGATGATAATATTAACGTAATAGAAACAAGATATAACGAATATTTGAACTCAACACAGAAAGTATCTAATTTTTATAAAGAACAGTATTCTAATATATTTTACGAAATAGATGGATCATTACAAATTGAAGAAATAACTCATAAAATTAAACAAATTCTTAAAAAAACATGAAAAACAGCCAAAATTTCAAATATCTTTGCTTGACTACTTGCTTAATTATCATGTATTCACCCTCATTCATTTTTTTTGGACACATATATGGCTAGAATATCAGGCGTTAACATTCCTACTAACAAAAAAGTAAATATAGCTTTAACCTACATATTTGGTATCGGAAAAAAGTATGCGTTAGACATTTGCAAAAATGCTTCAATAGATATCTCTAAACGAGTTAGCGAGTTAAACGATGATGAAGTTAATAAAATTAGAGATCTTATTGATAAAGATTATTCTGTAGAAGGTGACTTGAGAAGAAAAATATCTTTAGATATAAAAAGATTAAACGACTTAGGTTGTTATAGAGGTCTTAGGCATCGAAAAAAGTTACCTGTAAGAGGTCAGAGAACACATACTAACGCCAGAACAAGAAAAGGTAAGGCAGTTGCCATAGCTGGAAAGAAAAAAGTAACCAAAGGTTAATATGGCAGAGAAAAAAAGATCTAAAGTTAAAAAAAAGTTCTCTTCAGGAGTTGCTCATATAGTATCCTCTTTTAACAACACTATTATTACAATTACTGATGAAAAAGGAAACGCTTTAGCGTGGTCTTCTTCAGGTCATAAAGGTTTTAAAGGTTCAAGAAAATCTACACCTTATGCAGCACAAATAGCTGCTGAAGATGTAGGAAATAAGGCTAAGGAGTATGGATTAAAAAACTTAAAAGTCGAAGTATCAGGACCTGGTTCAGGCAGGGAGTCAGCTCTAAGATCTTTACAATCAATTGGTTATGTTATTACATCAATTAAAGATGTTACACCTATTCCTCATAATGGTTGTAGGCCGAGAAAAAGAAGAAGAGTTTAAAAAAAAGGAGCATTTAAGTGTTACAGAAAAACTGGAGTGAATTAATTAAACCAACTAAAATGGAAGTTAATGTTGATGAAAGTAATGGTAGAATAGGTAAGCTTATAGCTGAACCATTAGAACGTGGATTTGGACTAACACTAGGTAATTCTATTAGAAGAATTTTATTATCTTCCTTACAAGGGGCTGCAATTACTTCAGTAAAAATTAAAGGCGTTGTTCATGAATTTTCAACAATCTCCGGTGTTAAGGAAGATTTAACAGATATATTGCTAAACTTAAAATCAATTGCAGTTAAAGTGCATTCACCAGGGCTTAAAAAAATGTACTTAAAATCAACAGGATCAGGTGAATTAAGGGCTGGTAACTTTGAGACAGACTCTGAAACAGAAATCATGAATCCTGATCAATTAATTATGACTCTTGACTCTAATGCTGATGTTGAGATTGAAGCTAATGTTGAGACTGGCAAAGGATATGTGTCTGCAGAGGTTGCTGAAGATGAAAATAAAATAATTGGAGAAATAAAGTTAGATGCAATGTTCAGTCCAGTAATTAAAGCATCATATAAAGTAGAAAATAGCAGAGTAGGACAAGTAACGGACTTTGATAAATTGGTTTTTGAGGTTGAAACAAATGGCGCAATTACCCCTGATGATGCTATAGCTTTAGCAGCTAGAATATTACAGGATCAGCTTCAACCATTTATTAATTTTGATGAACCTGAAGTATTGCCAGATCAATCACAAGTTGAATCTCTATCTTTTAACTCAAATTTACTAAAAAAGGTTGAAGAGCTTGAATTATCAGTTAGATCTGCAAATTGTCTTAAAAATGATAACATAATTTATATCGGTGATTTGGTCCAAAAATCTGAATCTGAAATGTTGAGAACACCTAATTTTGGAAGAAAATCTCTAAATGAAATTAAAGAGGTTCTTCAGCAAATGGAACTAAACTTAGGTATGTCAGTACCTGAATGGCCACCTGAAAATATAGATGAATTAGCTAAAAAATATGATGATCCTTTTAATAAATAACCAATATGAAACATAATATTAAAAATAAAAAACTTAATAAAACTACTACTCATAGAAAAGCTATGTTTATGAATATGTCTAATGCACTAATAAAGCATGAACAAATTACAACTACTTTACCTAAGGCTAAAGAGCTAAAAAGATTTATAGAAAAAATTATAACATTAGGTAAAAAAGGAGATTTACTTTCAAGGAGAAAAACCATTTCCATACTACAAGATCGAAAAATGTCTAAAAAAGTTTTTGATGTTTTGGGAAAAAGATATGAAACAAGATCAGGAGGCTATACCCGAATTGTAAAATTAGGAAATAGGTTTGGTGATAACGCGCCTACAGCAATTATCGAACTTGTTGATAGAGATGAAAACGCAAAAGGTTTGGATAGCGGCCCTATTGTTGAAAAAAAATCTACTGAAGAAGTAGAACAACAACCAACAGCTTAAACATATTGCTTAACTTAATGTTAGTCGCCACTGGTGGTGCGTTAGGAGCGGTCTTAAGATATCTATTAACAAACATCAGCAAAACATTATTTGAGTCTAGTATTTATGGCACTTTTTCTGTTAATATAATTGGTTCATTTTTAATAGGATATTTTATAACATCTGATATTGGAAACAACTTTTCAGAAAACTTTATAAAACTTTTTTTTATTATTGGTCTTTTAGGATCTTTTACAACTTTTTCTGCATTTTCCTATGAAGTCATAGATTTAATAAAGTCGAAAAATTATATTACCTCTTTTTTATATATTATTATTTCAATTTTTATATGTATAATGTCTGCATATATAGGAACCTTGTTAAATAAATTTTGAATTGATCAAGAATATTAAAATTCTAAATAACCTTAATCAAAGACTAGATAAATATCTTAAACAACGATATACGTCTTTAAGACAAGGATTTATTGAAAAGAATATTAGAAAGAAAAATATCTTAATTAATAACTTAAGTACTAAAGCAAACTACCTAGTCAAACTTAATGATGAACTTAAAATATTAAATTTTCATGAAAATCTCTATAAAAATAAGATAATTTTTAAAAAAAATATTAAAATTTCTAAAGAAAATTTAATTCAGTTTAATAAAGCGATAATATTTGAAAACAATGATTTTATTGTTTTAAACAAATGGTCCCAAATAGCTACACAAGGAGGAAGTAAAATAAATATCTCTATAGATCACATAATTAAAAATATTAACACTGAATACAGATTAGTACATAGACTTGACAAGGAAACATCTGGGCTTCTTTTAATTGCTAAGAATCTTAATTATGCAAAAAAATTATCCTCTCTTTTCAAACAAAAAGAAATTACTAAATTCTATATTGCCTTGTGCGAAGGAAGTCCTAAAAATAGTGTTTCTCAAGTCAAATTAGAAATTAAAAATAAAAAACTTAAAATAGAAGAAACTCTAACTAATTTCAAAGTGTTAAATAAAAACAAAAGAATTTCTTCAATATTGTTTAATCCTAAAACTGGTAAAACACATCAACTGAGAATTGTATCTAAAAATCTTGGATGTCCAATAGTTGGGGATTATAAATATAATGTATGTTCTAAATATACAAAAGAAAATTTAATGTTACACGCATTTGCTTTAAGATTTAAAATAAACAAAAAGAATTTTGAATTTATGTCAAATTTACCAGACTATTATCTTGAATTCATTAAAAAAAATAATTTGAAAATTAATAAAGATTTAAAAAATTATTTAAATAGTTTTTAATTTTTCTATAAAAATTTCTTTAAATTTATTATCAAATTCAGATTGATCTAATTTTATACCTAATTCTTCCATTGAAGTATTTTGATAATCTTTCAAACCACATGAGTGAATATATTTATAATATTTTAGATTAGGATTAATATTAAAGCTTAACCCGTGATATGTAATCCATTTTTTAATTCTTAATCCAATTGCACCAATTTTTTTTTCTTTATCAAATGTAATATTATTACTTTTAGTCACCCAAATACCAACTCTATCTTTAAAGGCTTTTGCTTCAATATTATAGTTAGCTAAAAAAGAGATTAGAGAATTTTCAATTACAGTAATAAATTTTCTAATATCTTTATTTTTATTATTTAAATTTACCATAAAATATACAATTCTTTGACCAGGACCGTGGTAAGTTGTTTTTCCTCCACGATTAGATTTTATAACGTCAATTACAGTTGAGTTTAATACCTCATCTTTTGAAGCACTTGTTCCTTGAGTAAAAATATGATTATGATTTAGAAACCATATTAATTCTTTGGATTTATTATTAATTATATCATCAACTCTAGACTCCATATACATTACGGCTTCTTCATAATTTACTTCACTATTTGATATTTTAATTTCAAACTGTTTCATCTGTATTTAACTTTATTGATAGTTAATATCCTATCTGATATTTAATTCTACTATATATGCGGCTGTGGCGGAATTGGTATACGCGCAGCGTTGAGGTCGCTGTGGGATTTATCCTGTGGAAGTTCAAGTCTTCTCAGCCGCACCAATTTGTATGGAAGAAATTATTATAAAAAAGATCAGGATTCTTCATCTAAATCTGTTGAACTAGTATCTGATTATTTAGAAAATTATAAATATGATAAAGTTTTATCTTATTTAAAAGATATTCATAATGCTGATATTGCAGATATTCTTCAAAATTTAGATCCAGTTTTACGACTAAGTCTTTTGAATATAATTGATAGAGATTTTGATCCTGAAATATTAACTTATTTAAATGATAGTGTTAGAGAAGAAATAATAGAAACTTTGGATATAAAACAATTAGCTAATAATGCTAAAAGTTTAGATACTGATGATGCTGTCGACCTAGCAGAAGATTTAGAAGAAAAAGATCAGACTATATTCTTAGAAAATTTAGATAAAGAAGAACGTACATTAGTTGAAGAAGGATTAAAATATCCTGAAGATTCTGCCGGAAGATTGATGCAAAGACAATTTGTTGCCGTTAACCAATCATGGAATGTTGGTCAAGCAATTGATTATTTGAGAAAGAATAAAGCAAAACTACCTGAAGATTTCTATGATATTTATTTAATTAATAATAACCAAGAAGCAAAAGGTGTTGTTCCATTAGGAAGGTTAATGGGTTCAAAAAGAGAAGTAGAATTAAATTCGATAACAAATAAAGAATTAAGATTAATTGATGTAAATACAGATCAGGAAGATGTAGCCTTATTATTTAATAAATACGGATTGGTCAGTGCACCTGTTATCAATAATCGAAAAAAAATTATTGGATCTATTACAGTTGATGATGTTGTTGAGGTTATAGAAGAAGAGAGAGAGGAAGACATTTTAAAGCTTGGAGGTGTTGATCATACAGATTTATATGAGTCAGTTATTTCTACAACAAAATCAAGAATTTCATGGTTGATTGTTAATTTAATGACAGCGGTAGTAGCTTCAATAGTGATAGGTTTGTTTGAAGCTGCTATAGAAAAAGTTGTAGCCTTAGCTATTTTAATGCCGATAGTAGCTTCTATGGGAGCTAACGCAGGTACTCAAACTTTAACAGTTGCAGTACGAGCTATTGCGGTGAAAGAACTAACAACTAGTAATGCGATAAAAATAATAACCAAAGAAACTCTAATTGGCGGTATAAATGGTATCATATTTGCTATTATAATTTCTTTAATTTCTATTTATTGGTTTGATAATTTACTTCTGGGTTTGATAATAGGTCTTGCTATGATACTAAACTTATTAATCGCTGGTTTTTCAGGAATTGTAATTCCACTAGTTTTAGATAAGCTAAAAATTGATCCTGCTCTAGCATCTGCAGTAATTTTGACTACAATAACAGATGTATTTGGTTTTCTTTCTTTTCTTGGATTAGCAACTTTATTTTTAATATGATCTGGACTATTTAAGTTAAAAGAATGCTAAAAAAAAATGATTTGATAGATTACTTTTATAAAGGAGTCAAAAATAAGAATGATTTACGTATAGGAGTAGAACACGAGAAATTTGTTTTAAACAAAGACAGTTTAAATCAATTATCTTATGAAGAGCCAAAGGGTATAAAAGAAATCCTTTTAAAATTTGTAAATAAGGGATGGAAACCAAAGTATGATGATCAAAATACTACAATAATTGCCCTAGAAAGATTTGGAGAAAGTATAACTTTAGAACCAGGTGGTCAGATCGAATTATCTGGAGCACAATTAAAAAATATCCATCAAACCTGCACTGAAACTAATAGACATTTAAAGGAATTAAAAGATATTGGTGAAGAATTTGGCTTTATATTATTAGGTTTAGGTGTTGAGCCGAGTTTATCTCTTGATGATTTTCCTTGGATGCCAAAACAAAGATATTCAATAATGAAAAAATATATGCCTAAAGTTGGTACCTTAGGACAACATATGATGAAACGCACATGTACAAACCAAGTAAATTTGGATTATCATTCAGAGGAAGATATGATTACTAAGTATCGATTAATGCTAAATCTTGAAGGAATAGCAACTGCAATATTTGCTAACTCACCTTTTGATCAAAAAGAAGTTTCCAAGTATAAGAGTTTAAGATCTCATTTTTGGCATAATACAGATAAAGATAGAACAGGTTTATTACCATTTGTTTTTGATAAAGATTTTAATTTTGAAAAATATGCAGAGTATGCTCTTGATATACCAATGTATTTTGTAATTAAAAATCATAAATATATAGATATGACTAATTATACTTTTAGAGATTTTATGAAAAATAATATTTCTAAAAATTTAAACATTGAACCTACTATTGAAGATTGGATAAATCATTTATCCACTTTATTTCCGCAAGTTAGATTAAAGCAATTCTTAGAAATTCGTTCTATGGACGCATGTTCATGGGATTTAATATGTTCTCAACCTGCTTTTTGGATTGGTATTTTGTACAATGATGAAGCTATTAATAAAACAAATGAAATTGTTGAGGGTTGGAATCAAAATGATAGAAATCTAATAAATAACTTAGCCCCAGTAGAAGGTTTACAAACAAAATTCAAAAATGGTGATCTTTTAGATATTGCACAAAAATTGTTAGAAATTTCAAAATCAGGTTTAGATAAAAGAAATATTCTAGTAAAAAATCAAAAATATAACGAAACATTTTATTTAAAAGATTTAGAAAAAAATCTATCAAATGGTCATTCGCCAGCTGATTTATTAATCAGTAAATATAAAGGTGAATGGAAAAAAAATATTAAAAAAATATATGAGGAAGAAATTTTCTAATGAAAAAAAGTATAGCGATCCAAATGGATAATATTGAAAAAATTGATTATGAATTCGATACATCTTTTTTAATAGGTTATGAGGCACAAGAAAGAGGTTATGAAATTTTTTATTACAATCCAAAAGATTTATTTATAAAAGAAAATACTATTCATGCATCTGGATATTATTTAGATTTATTGCTAGATGAAAAAAATTACTTCAATTTTAAATCTAATAAAATAATTATCAAATTAGAAGATTTTCAATTTGTCTTTTTAAGACAAGATCCTCCTTTTGATATGAATTATATCACATCGACTTATATTTTGGACTTACTTTCATCTTCAACAATTGTTGTGAATAATCCAACAGCAGTTAGAAATTCTACTGAAAAATTATTTACATTTAATTTTAAGGAATTCATGCCACCTACTTTGGTAACAAAAGATTTAAAAATTATTGAAGAATTTTTAGATAAAGAAGAAGATATTATAACCAAACCACTTTATGGTAATGGTGGAGAGGGTATACATAGATTTGATAAAAGTAATTTCAATGCTAAAATATTGGAGGAATATTTACATTTACCTATAATGGTGCAAAAATTTATTAATGAAATAGAACATGGTGACAGGAGAATCGTTTTTTTTGATGGTGAATATTTTGGTTCAGTCGCTAGAATACCCCAAGAAGGTAGTTTAAAGGCAAATTTTCATGCTGGTGGTAAGGCAAGTAAAACTGACCTAGTTTATAGAGACAAAGAGATTATCGAAAATTTGGGACCAAAACTAAAAGAACACAATCTGTTTTTTGTTGGAATTGATATAATTGGAAATTATCTAACAGAAATAAACGTAACTTCACCTACTGGATTGAAGCAAATTAATGCATTAAACAATGTAAAATTAGAGAAAGATTTTTGGGATAGGCTTGAAGCTAAATATAAAATAGTCTAAACACAAATTATGAATAACACATTACTAATTGATGCACTACTTGCTAATTTAAAAACTCAGAAATTAATTAGAAATATATTTATAATTATTATTGGCAGCTTACTATTAACAATATCTGCCAGAGTTAAAATTGATATACCTCCTGTTCCAATAACAATGCAGACATTAGTAGTCTTGGTTTTTGCTCTTACTGTTGGTTGGAAATTATCAGTAGCCACTTTCTCACTTTACTTGTTTCAGGGTTTTGTTGGCATTCCTGTATTTGCTTCTTCACCATTTGGAGGACCAGCTTATTTTATTGGACCCAGTGCTGGTTATTTAATGGGTATGCTTATTTCATGTTACTTTGTTGGTTTGATGGCTGAAAAAAATTATGATAAGAATTATTTTAAAACACTTCTAATATTATTTATAGGTAGTATTATTATTTTTGTACCCGGATTACTATGGCTTGGTTTTTGGTATAACATATTGTGGACCGAAGCAGCTTCAGTAGATGTTTATCAAAGTTATTCAAAAGCTATTGATAATGGTTTGCTATTATATAAGTTCACAGAACCAGTAAAAATTGCTCTAGCTGCAACAATAACACCTTTAATCTGGCAGTTTATAAAAAATAAATAACATTAATGAAAATTGGTATTGATGTAGGTGGTACCAAAACTGAAGGTATTCTCTTGGATCCTAATGGAACTGAAATAGACAGAAAGAGAATTAATACTGAAAAAAGTTATGATGGTACAATTAACGGAATACTCTCCATTATAAACCATTTTGAAGATAAACATGGTAAAGCAGAATCCGTTGGTATGGGAATGCCTGGAGCGATATCAAATGATACAGCTTTAATTAAAAATGCTAATTCTATATGGTTAAATGGTAAACCTTTTAAGCAAGATTTAGATAAAATTCTTAATAGAAATATAAATATAGAAAACGATGCTAATTGTTTTACACTCTCTGAAGCAGTTGATGGAGCAGGAAAAGGTCATCAAGTTGTTTTTGGAGTAATCATTGGCACAGGTGTTGGTGGTGGTATTAGCATTAACCAAAAAGTTATAAGAGGTCGTAATAGTATAAGCGGTGAATGGGGTCATATAGTACTACCAGGTAGAACTGAAGAAGAAAAAAAATATGTAAAAAAATGTTATTGTGGTAAAAATGGTTGTTTAGAAACTTACATATCTGGCCCAGGATTTTCATCGGCTTATAACTTGCGTTTCAATAAAAATTATAATTCACATCAAATATTAGAGGGTTTTATTAATAATGAAGAAAATAGTATTTTTGCACTAAATCAATACATTGACCATTTAGCTAGAGGCTTATCAGTTGTGTGTAATATTCTTGATCCAGATATAATAGTTTTGGGTGGCGGTATGTCCAATATAGATTTTATTTATGAAAATATAAATGATATTTTAAAAAAATATGTTTTTACTGACACGCTAGAAACTAAAGTTGTTAAAAATATTTATGGGGATTCCAGTGGTGTAAGAGGGGCTGCTTGGCTTTCTTAAATACCGCCCATTGAAATATATTTTATAGTTAAATAGTCATCAAGACCATATCGAGAACCTTCTCTTCCCATTCCTGATTCTTTTACACCTCCAAAAGGAACTTCTGCAATTGTTGGTAGTCCATTATTAATAGACACAATTCCATATTCAAGTGCTTCAGCAACTCTCCAAATTCTTCCTATGTCTCTAGAATAGAAATATGAAGCTAGTCCATATGGTGTATTATTAGCCATTTTAATGACTTCATCATCGCCGGAAAATTTATAAAGAGGAGCAACAGGTCCAAAAGTTTCTTCAAAAGTTATTTTTGCCTTTGTAGATACATTAGAGAGAACAGTTGGTTGATAGAAATTTCCACCAAGCGAATGCACATCTCCACCAATTGCTATTTTAGCTCCTGTATTCACTGCGTCTTGTACATGATCAACTACTTTTTCTAAAGAGGATTGATCAATTAAAGGACCAGATGTAATTCCATCTTCAAGTCCATTGCCCACTGTTATTTTACTGACTTCATTTGTAAATTTTTCCAGGAATTCATCATAAATTTTTTCATGCACAAATATTCTATTTGAACAAATACATGTTTGACCACTATTTCTAAATTTACTTTGAAGAGCTCCTGCAACAGCTTCATCCATATCTGCATCATCAAAAACAATAAAGGGTGCGTGACCACCAAGTTCCATAGAAACTTTTTTTACTGTTGAGGCACTTTGTTGTAAAAGTATTTTTCCAACCTCCGTAGATCCTGTAAAAGAAATTTTTCTTACAATTGGGTTACTTGTTAGCTCTTCACCAATCTCACTTGCCGATCCAGTGATGACATTAAATACACCGTCTGGAAAACCAGCTTTTTTAGCAAGCACTGCTACAGCTAATGCTGAATAGGGTGTTTGGCTTGCTGGTTTAACAACAGTAGTACAACCAACAGCTAGAGCGGCTGCACATTTTCTTGTGATCATTGAATTTGGAAAATTCCATGGAGTTATTGCTCCCACAACACCAACAGGTTGTTTAATTATTACAATTCTTTTTCCAGGTCTTGGATCAGGAACTATGTCACCATAAACTCTTTTTGCTTCTTCAGCATAGAATTCAATATATGAAGCACCCATTAGTATTTCACCCTTTGCTTCAGCTAGAGGTTTTCCTTGTTCAATAGTCATGATTTTAGCTAAATCATCTGCATTTTCTGTGATGAGCTCCCCCCATTTTTTAAGAATGACTGATCTTTCTTTCGCAGTAGTTTCTTTCCAAGTTTGGAAAGCAGTATTGGCATCATCTATAGCTTTTTTAGTTTCTGCAACTGAGCATTTTGGGACGTTGCCAATAATTTCAAGAGAGGCTGGATTATTTACCTCAAGAATTTCACCTGAAGAACTGTCAACCCATTCCCCATTTATAAAACATTTTTGTTTAAAGAGTGATTTGTTATTTAATTCCATATGTTTTAATTATAATGCATAGTTTTAAATTAAGGAAAATATAATGACAATAGTTAATTCTTGGAATGAATGGGATCCATTAAAACATGTTATAGTTGGAGCAGTTGAAAATGCCAACATACCTCCAATGGAACCAGCGCTTGAACCAAAAATTAGTAAAGATAGTGGTATGGCAGGATCACATGGACCACGTTCAAAAGAGTCAATTGATAAAGCAAATATACAATTAGAAAACTTTGTTAAAATATTAAATTCCCTAAATATAAAAGTTGATAGACCAACACCCATTGACTTTTCTAAGAGTATTGAGACACCCGATTGGTCAAATGATGGTATGTTTGGTTGTATGCCTCCAAGAGATGTTATTCTCACTGTAGGAAATGAAATGCTGGAAGCACCAATGTCTTATAGATGTAGATGGTTTGAGTATCTTGCCTATAGACCTTTACTTGAAAAATATTATTCAGAAGATAAAAATATGAGATGGGAATCGGCACCTAAACCAAGATTAACAAATCAATCTTATAAGTCTAAATATCTTCCTGAAGGCATAACGGAAGAAGAACGATATAAAAAAATCGAAAATAGAGACATGATATTGACAGAAAAAGAACCACTTTTTGATGCAGCAGAAATTTTACGCTTTGGAATAGATCTTTTTTATCATAACAATTTTACATCAAATTTAAGCGGTTTAGATTGGTTAAGAAGACATTATCCAAATCATCGCGTTCATCAAATTAATTTACCAGGTGATTTAATTCCAACTCACATAGATGCATGTTTTACTCCTATTAAACCAGGAGTTATAATCATTAATCCGAATAGAAAAATATCATCAGAGCAAAGAAAAATCTTTGATGATAATAAATGGGAAATTCATGAGGCAGCACCTTCCATTCATAATAGCCCACCACCTATGTGTTATTCATCAATCTGGTTATCAATGAACGTTTTGATAATTGATCCTAAAACTATATGTGTTGAAGCAACTGAAGAAAAAATGATTAAACAAATGGAAAGTTTTGGATTGGATGTTATTCCAGTTCCTTTTAGGGACGTTTATGCATTTGGGGGTAGTTTACATTGTGCCACTACTGATGTTCATAGAGAGGGTGAGTGTGAGGATTATTTTCCAAATCAATAATGTATAATTTTAATCAAAATAACGTTAAAGCCAATTTACATGATACAAAATATTCTAGAATTGGTGTAATTACACTATCGACTGATTTTACAATTGAGCAAGATTTTAGAAAAATTTGTCATAATTTACCAGTTGACCTATTTTTTAATAGGATACCTTTTTTAAATCCTCTAACTCATGAAAATTATATAAAGATGGCTGATCATCTTACAGAAATAACAAATCAAATATTACCCAATGAGAAAATACAAGTTGTAGCATATGGATGTACTTCAGGTACTATTGAAATTGGTGAAAAAAGAATAAGATCTGAAATTTTCAAGGCTAAACCTGATGCTTTAATTACTACACCTATTACAGCAGCTGTCAAAGCACTTAAATTGTTAAACCATAAAAAAATTGCTGTTCTTACTCCTTATCCTAAAGATGTTAATGTTAAAGTTTACAAACATTTAATTGATAGTGGATTTGAAATTAAATCATTTAGTTCGTTTAACTTAAATTATGATTCGGAAATTGCCAAAGTAACTCATGATAGTTTAATGCAAACAATTTCCTCAATTGATTTAAAAGATGTTGATAGTATTTTTGTATCTTGTACTGCATTAAAAGTAATTGATATTATCGAAACATTAGAGTCAAAATTAAGCACAGATATCATTTCAAGTAATCAAGCTATTATTTGGGATTCATTAAGATTATCTAATATTAATCAAAAAATTGATGGTTTTGGTAACCTATTTAAATTACATTAAATAGGGTTTAAATTGATTACACTTCAACAAATACAAGATGCGCATAAGAAAATTTTACCTTATGTTAATTATACACCATTAATTAATTCTAATTTCTTATCAAAAAATACTACAGTAAAACTAAAGTTAGAAAATTTTCAAATCACTGGTTCATTTAAGTTAAGAGGTGCTGTTAATAAACTTCTTTCTTTAAGTGAAGATGACAAAAGCAAAGGAGTAATCGCAGTCTCTACAGGCAATCATGGCAAAGGCGTTGCTTATGCTTCAAAAGTATTGGGCATTCAATCAACAATATACATGTCTTCAATGGTTCCAGAATATAGAAAAGAGGCTATTGAAAAATTAGGAGCTAAAGTAGAAATTATTGGAAAGAATAGTGATGAAGCTGATTTGCATGCTAAACAAATTGCGAAAGAAAAAAATATCCCATTAATTCATCCTTTTGATGATGAAGATATTATAATAGGCCAAGGTACAGTTGGACTTGAAATGCTTAATGAATTTCCCGAAGTTGATACAGTAATTATACCAACATCTGGTGGCGGTCTTATATCTGGAATAGCACAAGCTATTAAACTTCAAAAACCTAATACAAAAATTATTGCCGTATCTATGGAAAGAGGCCCTTCAATGTATGAAAGTCTAAAAGAAGGAAGGCCTGTTGATGTAGAGGAAACTGAAACTTTAGCTGATTGTTTAGGGGGTAGTATTGGTTTAGATAATAAATTTACATTTAATATTGTACAACAATATGTTGATGACTTTGTTTTAGTAAGTGAAGAAAAAATAGCTGAGGGAATTAGAATAAATTTTTTAGAACATAAAATTGTATCTGAAGGCGCTGCAGCAACAAGTGTAATGGTTGTTAAAGAAAAACTAACATCGCACTTAGGAAAAAATATAATTTGTTTAATTTGTGGTGGGAATATTGACTCGGAACTATTTAACAAAGTTTTAAGCCATGCTCATCCTTAAGAAAAAAGATATTATTCAACATGTAGATTTGAATAAAAATCTCATACCAATAATAGAAGACGCATTTAAAAGTTTATCAAAGGGATTGGTAATGATGCCACCTATAATGAGAATTGATATTAAAAAATATCATGGTGAATCAGATGTTAAAGCTGCATACGTCGAGGGTCTTGATAGTTTTGCAATAAAAATTGCTTCAGGTTTTTTCGATAATCCAAAACTTGGTTTGCCATCTAGTAATGGACTGATGGTTTTACTAGATTCAAAGACTGGAGTTCTAAAATCTGTTTTATTAGATGAAGGTTATCTTACAGATACTAGAACAGCTATAGCAGGAGCAATAGCTACAAAATATTTATCAAATCAAAATGCTAATTCTGTTGGTATTATTGGAGCAGGAATTCAAGCCAAATTACAACTTCAAGCAATAATGTTAGTTAGAAAAATAAATAAAATAATAGTCTGGGCAAGAGATCAGACAAAGGCAAATCAATTTATAGAAAGTTTTAAAGACATAAATTTAAATTTGCATATAGCCTCTTCCTGCAAGGAATTAGCAAGCTTATCAGAAATAATCGTTACGACGACTCCAAGTAAAAAACCTCTTTTAGAATTTGATTGGATAAAAAAAGGCACTCACATAACAGCTATGGGATCAGATTCGGAACAAAAAAATGAATTAGATCCTCATATGTTAAAACAATGTGATCAATATGTACCTGATAATCAATTACAAACTAGTGTTTTGGGTGAATTACATCACGCTTTAAAGCAAAATCTAATTTCTTCTAAAGAAAAATTTAATGATCTTGGTGACATTATTAATGATCCAAGGTTAGGAAGAAAAAATAAAGAAGATATAACAATATGTGATTTGACAGGAACTGGCGTACAAGATACTGCAATAGCAAGATTTGCTTATAATCTTTGTAAAGCAAATAATTTAGGCATCAATATTTAATTTATGAGTCAATCAATAATAAAAAAAACATCTGGTTATTTCAAATCAAAAGGAGTTGTATTACCAAATATAAGTGAACTTCAAAATCCTCAAATTATTAATGATGATATTAAAAATTCACTGAAAAAAATAAATAATAATGATATCAACCCACTTAATCTTTTTAGAGTTCATTGGTTTAATAAAAGAGATCAATCAGGTTTTGGAAATGAACCTGAATATATTGTGCTTCCAACAGAATTTACAGGTGTTAAGGCAAAGATAATTGTAAATATGGGACGATATTTTCCCTTAATAACAGCTCATAAAGTTTTGGCAGCTTACGGTTGTTTGCTCCCAAGAATATTAAATGGTACTTTTGATTATGAAAAACATAAAGCAGTTTGGCCTTCGACTGGAAATTATTGCAGGGGCGGAGTGGCGATATCTCGTATAATGGGACTTAATAGTATTGCAATACTTCCTGAAGGGATGAGTAATGAGAGATTTGAGTGGTTGAATAATTGGGTTGAAGATAAAAAAAATATCATAAAAACAAAAGGTACAGAAAGTAATGTTAAAGAAATCTATGATGCTTGTAATGAATTAAAAAAAGATAATCAAAATGATATAATAAATCAATTTGATGAATATTATAATTACGGCATTCATCGTTCTGTAACTGGTCCATCTTTTGAAAAATCATTTCTTAAAGTTAAAGGTAACAGTAATTTAGTTGCAAGATTTTATGTAAGCGCCTCAGGTTCAAGCGGTACTTTAGCAGCAGGAGATTATCTTAAGGATAAATTAAATACTAAGATTGCAGTTGTCGAAGCCTTGGAGTGTCCAACATTGCTTCATGGAGGCTATGGTGAACATAACATACAAGGAATTGGCGATAAGCATGTGCCACTAATTCATAATGTAATGAATACAGATTTTGTTGTCGATGTTTCTGATCAAGCTACAAATAATCTAAATATGATATTTAATACTGAAATAGGAAAAAAATTTTTAGTTGAGAAAAAAAATTTTGACCCTGATTTTGTTTCTCGTCTTCCTGAATTTGGCTTTTCAGCAATAGCAAATATATTAGCATCAATAAAACTAGCTAAATATATGGATTTAAATAGTGATGACGCAATTATAACGGTTGCTACAGATGGTGCAGATTTATATATGTCAGAGTTAAATAAGACCATTGCTGATTTTAAAAATATTTATGATGAAATAGTTTGTGCTGAATTATTCGGGCAACATTTATTAGGAATATCCACTGATAATATGCTTGAACTTTCTTACATGGAAAAGAAAAGAATATTTAATTTAGGTTACTTTACTTGGGTAGAACAACAAGGTGTAAGTCTCGAAGAGTTTGAAAAAAGAAAAGATCAAAAATTTTGGAATTCACATTATGATTATATGCTTTCTCTAGACAATAAGATTAATGAATTTAATAATATGTAGGTTATGAAAACTCAATCATTACATAACAAATTAGTAGAATGGCGTCATGATCTTCATATGCACCCACAAATAAGTTTTGAAGAAGAATATGCTGCAGCAAAAGTGTCAACACTTCTAAATGAGTTTGGTATAGAAGTTCATTCTGGAATTGCCAGAACTGGGGTAGTTGGAATTCTAAAAAGAGGAAATAGTACAAAATCAATTGGTATAAGAGCTGACTTGGATGCTCTTCCTATACAAGAAACTAATAAGTTTAGTTATAAGTCCAAGTTTGATAACAGAATGCATGCCTGTGGACATGACGGTCACACAACTATGTTATTAGGTGCAGCAAAATATTTATCAGAAAAAGGTAACTTTAACGGTACGGTATATTTTATTTTTCAACCTGATGAAGAAAATACTTTTGGCGCAAGAACAATGATTGACGAGGGTCTATTTGATAAATTTAATATAGATGAAGTCTATGCCATGCATAATATTCCTAATATGGAAATAGGAACTTTTGGAACAAGAAAAGGAGCTATTACAGCAAGTGAAAATTTATTTGAAATTGAAATCAAAGCTAAGGGAGGACACGCTGCTTTACCTCATATGGGTGTTGATGCAATAACTGTTGGTTCTCAAATAGCTGTAGCTCTTCAATCAATAGTTTCCAGAAAATTAAATCCAGCAGATAATGGTATA
>CACBQR010000022.1 GCA_902541435.1 uncultured Alphaproteobacteria bacterium | reverse complement strand
GCCATTTTCGCATACAACGTTGTTTCCAAACAAAACTTTAATTTTATTTTGATTTATATTTTCTTCAGTTTTACCAATTGCCATTATTACTCTACCCCAATTTGCATCTTCACCGGCTACAGCTGTTTTAACCAAAGGAGAATTAGCAATACTAAATGCTATTTTTTTTGCTTGATTTTTTGATCTTGCATTCAAAACATTAACTTTTATTAGTTTAGAAACACCCTCACCATCTTTAATTACTTGAAGAGATAAGTCATGCATTAATTCAAATATTTTATTATTTAGTATTTTAAAATTCTTTTTATTTAAATTTATATTTTTATTACCAATAGAAAACATCATTAAAGTATCACTTGTTGATGTATCACTATCTACAGTTATTGAATTAAATGTGTTATCTAAATTATTTTTAAGGAGTATGTTTATTAAATATTTTGAAATTTCACATTCTATAAAAATATACACCAACATAGTTCCCATATTTGGCTGTATCATTCCTGATCCTTTTGCTATTCCGTAAATCTTAAATGATTGATTGTCTAAGTTAATATTTTTAATTGATACTTTTGGGAAAGTATCTGTTGTCATAATTGCCTTAGCGCTTTCTAGTAAACCATTTTTATTTTTGGAATTTATTTTTTCAAATTTATCTATAATTAAATTAGGGTTAAATTTTTTACCAATTACACCAGTAGATGATACTAATACTTCATTGGATTTACATTTAATTTTTTTTGTTAATGCTTTTACATACTTATCGATAACTTTGAGACCATCTTTTCCAGTATGCGCATTCGCATTACCAGCATTCACAACCAAAGCTTTAGCTTTACCTTTGTTATTTTTTTTATCCCAAATTATTGGAGCTGAAGGTGTTGATGTTTTTGAATAGACACAACATACATTAACAATTTTATCAAAAATTATTAATAAAAGATCTTTATCTTTTTTTTTAAATCCAGCATTATAAGTATAAATATTGAGGCCACTAGGATTAAAATCTTTGATTTTTTTTGGCTTAAATATTGAAATCATTTTATTGACCATATTTTAGCGTAAATTCCTTTGTAGAAGAAATATTTTTCATATATTAACTGCCATCTATCATAATATGATTAATATCGTTAATAAATTATTTGGTTCTATAAAATCTAATTCGCTTAAAAAATATGCAAGTTTTGTAGAAAAAGTAAACAAACTAGAAGAAGTAATTTCTCAACTTTCAGATCAAGAATTAAAAAATAAAACTAATTATTTTAGAAGTGAATTTAAAGAAACGGGATCAATAAACAAATTATTACCGGAAATATTTGCTGTAGTAAGAGAAGCATCCAAAAGAACATTAAACATGAGACACTATGATGTTCAGATAATTGGTGGAATGGTTTTGTATGAAAACAAGATTACTGAAATGAAAACTGGAGAAGGAAAAACCTTAGTTGCTACTCTAGCTGCTGCTGAGGATCTAGTTGCACAAGGTGTATCTGCTATTATGGGTGCTGACTGCTCAGGTGTAACAGGTGCGATTAATGCAAACGTAGCAGTACCAAATGGTATCTTAATGGTATCTCCATCTGCAACTTCACCTGGTTTAAGTAAAGTTGCTGATGCTGGTACATTTTGGCGTACAGCTCCATCAGATGCAAAAGGAGGTCAAGTACTTGCTAAACTAGCACTAGACAGAGGAATTAGTAGTATTGCTGTAACATATACTAACAATGACTATGGAAAAGGTTTAGCTGAAGTGTTTGAGGCCTCATTTGCTAAGGGTGGAGGAACTATCACTGCATCTGCTGCACACGAAGATGGTAAAGCAGATTATTCATCAGAAGTTGGTGTTCTTGCATCAGCTGGTGGTGATGCTCTATTAGTAATTGGTTATATTGATGATGGTGGAAAAGGAATGATCGAAGCATCTTTAGACTCAGGTGCATTTGACACTTTTGTTCTGTCTGATGGTATGATTGGTCAATCAATTGTTGATAATATTGGTGCAGACTTAGAAGGATCATTTGGTTCTATGCCAGGTGCAATTTCAAAAGGTTCAGCTAAATTTGGCGAATTAGCAGCTGCAAATGGTATGGATGGAAGTGCACCTTATGTTGGTGAATCTTATGATGCGGCAGCAATTATTGCTCTTGCAATTCAAGCTGGAGGATCTGCTGATAAACAATCTATTCTAAAAAATATTGGAAAAGTATCTAATGCGCCAGGTATTATTATTAATCCTGGTCAATTATCATACGGCTTACAAATGTTAGCTGCTGGTAAAGATATTGATTACCAAGGTGCTACAGACGTAGAATTTAATGCATTAGGTGATGCCGCTGGTGCGTTTAAAGAGTTAGAAGTTAGTGGTGGCGAATTCGTTACTGTTGGCGCTCTTTAATACTTAAAAATTATTTTAATTTAACCCCAGCTTTTAGCTGGGGTTTTTTTATGAGTGCCTTACTTTCTCTGGTATAATTCCCTTGGGCCTATAGCGTAATATTAATAATAAAATTAAACCCATAAATAAGTATCTGAAGTAAGGAACGCTATCGAGTAAATGTAATTTTAAAGCATTAGTTGGCTCTAATCCAGCTGTAAGTTGATTAATAATAAATGTTGTTAGTGGAGCAGCCTCTATCCAAGAAAACCAAATAACAAATCCACCAAATATAGCACCTAAATTATTTCCACTACCACCTACAATAACCATAATCCAAATAATAAAAGTGAAACGAAGTGGTCGATATCCTGAAGGAGTAAATAATCCATCCAAAGTTACAAGCATAGCACCCGCAACACCGACAATTGCAGCTCCTATTACAAAAATGATTAAATGTTGTTTTACAACATCTTTACCCATTGCATTTGCAGCAGTTTCATTATCTCTGATAGCTCTCATCATCCTTCCCCATGGAGATAATTGAGCTTTGTTTGCAAAATAGAAAATTATCAACATAACAATCAGAAATAAAATAGCGTAAGATAATTTTACAAATATTCCTGAGCCATCAATAATAAGATTGTTTAATACTTGTTGTCTATCACTTACATCAATAATATTGTTTAACTTTGATGAATTGAGATATTTAATTAAATTTATAAACCAATCTGCATTTTGTAAATCAATTTCATAAGGAACTGGTCTCTTTAAACCGATTACATTTTTTACCCCCCTAGATAACCATTCTTCATGTTTTAAAACACTAACAACTATTTCTGAAATACCAAGAGTAACAATAGCAAGATAATCTGATCGCAATCCAAGAGCTACTTTACCAATGACAAATGCAACACCTGCAGCAAATAAACCTCCTACTATCCAAGAGAATATTATTGGCAGTCCAAGACCGCCTAAAAACCCTGCTATTGCTGGATTAACATCTTCAATATTATGTGTGGCATTTAAATAAAAGTGTCTGATAATTAAAATACCAAAAAAAATTATAAGAGAATTATAAATATACCTATTTCTTTTTTGGCTTACTGTTTTATTAATATACATTACAGCAACCACCAATACGACAAGCAAAGCAAAACTGATACCTAGCCCTCTACCTCCAGCCTGCCATGACTCAGCAATGGGAGGATAAGAAACAAGCACTGCAGCTAGTCCACCCATTGCCAAAAAACCCATCACACCAAAATTAATTACTCCTGCATAACCCCAAGAAATATTCACTCCCATTGTCATTATTGCTGAAATAATACACATGTTTAAAATTACTAAACTTACTGACCAACCTTGAATAAAACCTACAAAGATAAAGAGAGAGATCATTATTGTAATAGCTAACCATTCATATCTCTCAAAGTTCATCATAAGACTCTTCCCTTAAATATGCCTGATGGTCTAATCAATAAAACAATGACTAAAATTGAAAATGATACAGCAAATTTATAATCAGTTGAAAGTAATTGTACTAAACCACTTGGCTCTAAAGAGTTTGGAAGAAGATACACAAAAAATTTCTTGTAAGCATAGGTGACCATAATTTCTGAAAACGCTATGACATATCCACCTACTACAGCTCCAAAGGGACTACCTATGCCTCCAACAATTGCTGATGCAAATATTGGTAACACTAAATTGAGATAAATAATTGGCTTATAACTTTTATCTAAACCGTAAAGTGTTCCAGCTACACAAGCTAAGACGCCAACAATAATCCATGTAGTAAAGACTACTTTATCGGGATTAATACCAGACAGTAATGCTAAATCTTCATTATCTGAAAATGCTCTCATTGATTTTCCAGTTTTTGTTTTTTGCAAAAACCAAAAAGTAAAAGTTAAAAGTAAAATAGTAATTAATATTGTAATAACTTGAGATGATTTTAATGCTAATCCTTCATTTAAACCTGTCATTACTTTAAACTGTTTCGCTTTCATTATAAATTTCTGCCCATCAGAAAATTTTATGGTTTCTGTTCCAATTATAATTCTTATTATTGCATTTATTACAAACATAACACCAATTGAAACCATTGCTAAAACAACAGGAACACTTTTTTGGTATCTGTAATATTGAAAAACAAATTTATCAGAAATAATAGATAAGATAATTGTTGCTATAATCCCTACAGGTAAAGCTAACAAGGCAGTTGGTAGAATTCCTAAACCAATATTTTGTGATTGAAAAAACCACGTAAATAAAATTGTTATCATCGCTCCAAAAGACATAATTTCGCCGTGTGCAAAATTTGCAAAACGAAGTATGGCATACACGAATGTAACTCCTAGTGCTCCGAGTGCAAGTTGAGAGCCATAAGAGATACCTGGAATGATAATAAAATTTAGAAGTACAATTATAGAATTTAGAAAATCAATCATTTTAACCTCCTAAAAAAGACTTTCTAACTTCTGGATTATTCAATAATTCTTCACCTGAACCTTCTCTACTATTTTTACCATTTACTAATACGTATCCTCTATCAGCAATACCAAGTGCTTGTTTTGCATTTTGCTCAACCATTAGTATACCTACACCTGTTTTACGAACTTCTATGATTCTTGAAAATAACTCATCCATTACTATTGGTGATACTCCTGCAGTCGGTTCATCTAACATTAAAATTTTAGGTTTAGTCATAAGCGCTCTTCCAAAAGCTACTTGTTGTCTTTGACCTCCAGATAATTCTCCTGCACTTTGATTTCTTTTTTCTTTTAAAATAGGAAAGAGGTCATAAACATCATTAATGGTATGAATAATATCATCCTCTCTTAAAAACCCTCCCATTTCTAAATTTTCTTCTACTGTCATACCAGTGAATACATTGTTTGTTTGAGGAACGAATGCCAATCCTAAATTAATTCTGTTTTGAGGTAGCATTGAAGAAATTTCCTCATTTGAATATTCAACAGAGCCTGACGTTAAACTTAACATGCCAAGTAATGCTTTCATTGCTGTTGATTTCCCTGCTCCGTTTGGGCCAACGATGACAACAATTTCTCCCTCGTTAACTTCTAGATTAATATCTTTAATTATATCAACCCCACCATATCCGGCTGTTAAATTTTTACCAATTAAATTACTCATAAAGTTCTAATTCTTATTAATACCTTTTCCTAAATAAGCCTCTATAACTGTTTCATTATTTTTCACTTCATTAAAATTTCCTTTAAATAAAACTGAACCTTCAGCCATCACAATTACAGGATCACAAATTTTTTCAATGAGATCCATATCATGTTCAATTACAAAAAAAGTATAATTTTTTTCTTTATTTAATCTTAGTATTGCATCCGTAATTTCATTAAGAAGTGTTCTATTAACTCCAGCTCCTACTTCATCAAGTAAAACAATTTGAGGATCAACCATCATGGTTCTTCCTAACTCAAGTAGTTTTTTTTGACCACCAGATAAGTTGCCTGCAAGTTCTTGAGTTAAGTGACTTAAATTTAAAAAATTTATTACTTCTATAGCCTTTTGTCTTATTTCTTCTTCTTGTTGTTTTACTTTAGCATTACTTAGTAAAGCATATGATAATTTTTCACCAAATTGATTTGGTGGTACCATCATTAAATTTTCAAGAACAGTTAAAGTTGAAAATTCATGAGCAATTTGAAAGGTTCTTAGAACTCCTTTAGCAAATAACTCGTGAGGTTTTAAAAAAGAAATATCTTCATTATTAAGAATTATATTCCCCTCATCTGGATCATATAATCCTGCAATAGTATTAAATAATGTTGTTTTTCCTGCTCCATTTGGACCAATTAAGCCTGTAATTGAACCCATTTCAACTTTCATTGATGCGTTATGGACTGCTTTTAATCCTCCAAAAAATTTATTAACTTTATTTATTTCAAGCATTATGTAATTTCTTTAAATTTCCATTTAATTCCGCATTCAGAACTAATCCTAGAGACATAATTATAGCAAGCATTGCTGATCCTCCATAAGAAACTAAAGGTAAAGGAATTCCAACTACAGGCATTAATCCAGATACCATAGATACATTCATTATCACATATATAAATAAATTGCTGCCAACTCCGATAGAAAGAATTCTACCAAAGATATGATTTGATTTAATGCTTATATAAAAACATACTGATATTAACAAAAGAAATAATAAAATTATAAACATAGTACCAATAAAACCAAATTCTTCTCCAATTAAGGTAAATATAAAATCAGTTTGTTTTTCAGGTAAATATTGTAGATAAGATTGAGATCCTTCCAAAAATCCTTTACCGGTTAAACCACCAGATCCTAAAGCAATTTTAGATTGTATGAGTTGATAGCCTCTTCCAAGAGCATCTGCTTCAGGATTTAAAAAAGAAAAAATTCTATCTTTTTGATATGGTTGTAAGTAATTTAATGACAAAGGAATTGATAAAATCAGAAAAAATAATCCTAATACAAACTTCCAAATTCTTATTCCACTTGCAAATAGAATAAGAATTCCAAGCATTGCAATGCTTAAAGCAGTTCCAAGATCTGGTTGTATAACAACTAAAGCAAACGGTAAAAATAAAATTAATATTGGAAAAAATAAATTTTTTATTCGCTTAATTTC
The DNA here is from genome assembly GCA_902541435.1 of uncultured Alphaproteobacteria bacterium. Taxonomy (GTDB): domain Bacteria; phylum Pseudomonadota; class Alphaproteobacteria; order HIMB59; genus CACPNW01. The sequence goes on along the minus strand of CACBQR010000022.1, from coordinate 15,309 downwards.
ATCAAACTTTAAATCATGATAAAATCTTGCTAACGCTAATATTATAGTTATTTTTATTAATTCTGATGGCTGGATACTAAAACCAAATAGATTTATCCATCTAGTTGCACCCTTACCAAAAACTCCGATTAATTCAACAGATAGCAATAGTATCAAAGATAAAATAAAAAAGACATAGGCAAATTTATAAATATACTTGATATTAATTAAGGCTAAAATAACTGCTAAAGAAATAAAAATAGCCAATCTAATTAAATGTCTTGATGCCCAAGGACTATATGATCCTCCTGCAGCAGAAAATAAACCTGCTGCTCCAATAAATGAAATTAATATTACTAAAAAAATCAATAAATAATTTAAGTTTTGAATTTTATTTAACATTATGTTTCTATTTTTTTTGTAAATTGAAAAATTTCTTTTGCTATAGGTGCAGCAGTTGATGCACCTGAGCCTCCATGCTCAATAACAACCGAAACAGCATATCTAGGGTTTTCAACTGGCATATATCCCACAAATAATGCATGATCTCTTTTTTTCCATTCTACTTCTTTTTTTCTAAAATCTTCACTTTCTCTTTCAGCTACAGTTATTCTTCTAACTTGTGAAGTTCCAGTTTTACCTGCAAAAGGAGCAGATTCAGATCTTGAATTATAAGCTGTACCTTTACTTTCATTAACTACTTTAAACATCGAACTTTTAATAATTTTAATTGCATTTTGGTATTTTTCTAATTTTTCAAATACAATGATATTATTTTGTTTAATAATATTTGGTTTTACATTTTTTCCATTAGAAGCAATTATGGAAGTCATTACGGCAAGTTGTAGTGGATTAGTTAATACAAAACCCTGTCCAATTGCTGAAATTAAAGTCTCTCCAGGATACCAACTTTCATCATATTTGTTCATTTTCCAATCACGAGAAGGAATAATTCCTTTTTTTTGATTAGGTAAAGGCACATCATAAATTTTTCCTAAACCGAAATCTTCAGCAACTTTCGCAATTTTATCTATGCCTATCTTTTTTGAGATTTCATAGAAAAAAACATCACATGATTCTTTAATAGCGTCACTTACATTCATTAAGCCATGACCATTATTTTTCCAACAATGATAAAGTCTATCGCCCAAACCAATTTTTCCACTACAAAAATGTTTTGTATTAGTGTCTATTACCCCATGTACTATTCCAGCAATGGCAACAATCATTTTAAAAGTTGACCCTGGGGCGTACAAACCCTGAGTACATCTATATGTAAGTGGAGAGAGTTCATTCTCTAAAATGGAATCCCAATATTCTTTATTTGGTTTTTGTATAATTTTGTTTGGATTATAAGATGGGGTAGAAGCCATACATAAGATATTTCCATTGTTAATATCCATTAGTACTGCTGATCCTGCCTTATGTTCTTTTAATAAATTCAAAGCATATTGTTGAATTCTTAGGTCGATAGTAATCTGAATATCATTGCCTTTTTGACTATCTTGCCTAGAAATTTCACGAATTACTCTTCCATAAGAGTTTACTTCAATCTCTCTTTGTCCTGATTCGCCAATAAGAGTAGGATTAAAACTTTTTTCAATACCTACTTTTCCTATTTCTAAATTAGGCATATTTGCAATAAAAGGTAAGTCAACCTCTTCTTGATTAGGCTTATTAGTGTAACCAATTAAATGTGAAACAGTATCATTATACTGGTAAGTTCTCATATAATCTTGAGAAATAAATATTCCCTCGATATTAAGTTTGTTTGATTCAATTTTTTCGAGCTCTGACCAATTAATATTTTCTAACACTTTTATTTTTTCAAATTTTTTAACTTTTTTAGATAATTCTATTATTTTTCTTCTATCACTAAAATTTATTTTTATAATTTGATTTAATTCATTTAGAGATTTATTTATGTTTTTTGTATTTTCAGGAATTATATATACATCGAATACTTTAATATTTGATGCTAGAATCTTGTTATTAATATCATAAATCTTTCCTCTAAGAGGATATATAATTTCTACATCTATTTGATTGTTTTTAGAAAGAGTTTTATATTTTTGAGAGTCTTTTATTTGAATATCATATAGTCTCCATCCTACTATACTAAAAAAAGATATCTTTAATAAATATAAAAAAAAAGTTCTTCTATTGAGAACTGAATATTGTTTTTTATCATCTGAATAGAACATATTACTTATCCAATTTATTAAACAAAAATATAGTAGGAATAAAAATAATTAAAGATATTAAAAAGAAATTTAAAATTAAAAATAGATTAAACTTATAATCATATATGAAGTTTGCTAAAAATTGTTCAAATAGAAGTAAAACTATTAAAGTTATAAAATAAATAAAAATTATTTGATACGAAGATAACATAATTAAATATTTTTTAAGTAAAACAAAAAAAATTAAAAGAGATAAAAAAGTAATTAAATGAGCTCCAATATAATTTAATAACAATATATCAAATAAAATTCCATATATCCAAGCAACAACATAAACATAATAATGATAGTGGTAAAAAATTAGATAGATGAAAGTTAAGTGGAAAAGCACATAGAATGTATTATTAACATTTGGGAATATAATAAAAGAGTTTACAGAAATCGAAAAACTTATAATTAAAATAATATTTAATTTTATTGAGATGTTAAGGAATTTGGATAACTCCATTATTTTGAAGTAACTATTTGAAGATAATCAATATTTTCAAAATCAACAAATGGTAGAACAAAAAATCTATTTTTTTCTACTTTAGCCACTTTACCAACTAATAAATCTACAGGGAAAATTTGTGCTGTGCCACTCGTAACAACAATATCTCCCAATCTTGGCATTTTATTTTCTTTCACAAAAGAACTTACTAGATATTTGCCATCTCCATTGCCAGTAAGTAAGGAAAAAATACCATCTGAGATAGATTTTACTGAAATAGATAAATTTGGATCAGTTAACAGTATCACTCTTGAATTTTTAGCAGTTGTGTCTATTACTTTCCCAACTAATCCTCGTTCATTGATAGCTGACATATTTTTCTTAATTTTATCTTCATAACCAGCATTCAAATTTATAAGCTTACTATAAATAGTATCATTTCTATTAATTAGAGATGCGGTTTTGACTAAAATTAGATTGTTATCAGTTGCATTTAATAATTTTTTTAATACTCTATTCTCTCTTGAATTTTGTATTGCTAATGTTTGCCATTTTTTTAGACGAATTATTTCTTCTTGAAGAATTTTGTTTTCAAATTTTAAACTTTTAAATTGATTATATTCATTAACAAAATTTGAGAAAGCGTTAATAGGAGCTGAAATAAATCTTGTAACTGGAACAACTACAGAACTTGATACACTTTTTATCCCATAGATAACATAATAATCAGTTTTTGAAAAAAAAACTAAAAGAAATGAAATTGTAATAACAGAAATAATTGTAAAATTTTTTAAAAATCTTGATAATTGAAAAACCTTAATTTGGAACTTAGGTGCCATTTTTATTTTTAATCAGAGGCAAATACATCACTTAATCGTGATTTTTCTTCAAGGGCCATACCTGTACCCATTACAACACATAAAAGTGGATCTTCTGCAATTGAAACTGGCAAACTTGTCGACCTTCTTAATACTTTATCAAGATTATGTAAAAGAGAGCCACCTCCAGTTAGCATTATACCTCTCTCAACAATATCTGCAGATAATTCTGCTGGAGTTTGTTCTAAAGCTCTTTTAATTGTATCAATTATTTGCGCAACTGGTTCAGCAAGTGCTTCCGCAATTTGTCTTTGTGAGATAGATATTTCTTTTGGTAATCCAGTAATTAAATCTCTACCTTTAACACTCATAGTTCTACCATCTCCATCGTCTGGAGGACTTGCAGAGCCAATATCTTTTTTCATTCTTTCAGCAGTAGTTTCACCAATTGCAAGTTTGTGAGTTGTCCTCATATATTCCATTATTGCTTCATCAAATCTATCTCCTGCTGCTTTCACAGATGTTGAATTTACAACGCCGCCAAGAGAAAGAACTGCTACTTCAGATGTTCCACCACCAATATCCACGACCATCGAACCTGTTGGCTCAGCTACTGGTAGACCTGCTCCAATTGCTGCAGCAACTGGCTCCTCTATCAAATAGACTCTTCTAGCTCCAGCTGCGTCTGCAGATTCTCTAATTGCTCTTCTCTCAACATTTGTTGCACCAGATGGCACGCATATTACAATTTGAGGGTTTGATAGAGATCTACCTTTATGAACTTTTTTTATAAAACTTTTTATCATCTGTTCAGCAACATCAAAATCAGCAATTACACCATCTTTCATTGGGCGAATGGCTTTAATTTTTCCTGGTGTTCTTCCGAGCATTTGCTTAGCCTCATTTCCAACAGCTAGAACCTGAGTTCTCCCATCATTTTCAATTGTCGCAACAACTGAAGGTTCATTAAGAATTACACCTTCACCTTTGACATATACAAGAGTATTTGCAGTACCTAAATCAATAGCCATATCTTTAGAAAATAAACTGAAAAAACGATCTATTACCATTAATTAAACCCCTTCTATTTTTAAACTTGTTGCATTCTCTTTAATAGATTTAGTTTTTTTAAAGATCAATCTGTTTAATGCATTGATATAAGCTTTTGCAGATGCAACAATTATATCGGGATCACTTCCTTTTGCTTGTGATGATAGATTATCATCCTCAAGTCTGACAGTCACCTCTCCCTGTGCATCAGTCCCAGCTGTAATTGCATTAACTTGGTAAAGTTTAAGTTTAAATTCAGTATTAGTAAGTTTTTTTATTGCGTTAAATGTAGCGTCAACAGGACCATTACCATTAATTTTAATATTTTCCAATTTATCGTTAATTTCTATCTTTAACTTTGCCTCAGCTTTTTCAACAGATCCAGCATTTACTTCTAATGATACAAACTTAATGTGTTCATCGTATGACGAGGTTCTATCTTCTGCTAAAGCAATTAAATCTTCTTCAAATATTTCCTTTTTCTTATCGGCTAGATCTTTAAATCTTCCAAACAATTCCATCAATGCATTATCACCTACCTCATAACCAAGTTCTTTTAACTTTTCTGAAAAAGCATGTTTTCCAGAATGTTTACCAAGAACTAGTGAAGATTTGTTAAGTCCTATTGATTCAGGGGTCATAATTTCATAAGTACCAGCATGTTTGAGCATACCATCTTGATGTATTCCTGCCTCATGAGCAAAAGCATTTGCGCCAACTATCGCTTTATTTGGCTGAACTGGAAAACCTGTTATTGATGATACTAATCTAGAAGCTTTCATAATAGACTCTGTTTTGATATCAGTGTGGAAAGGCATTAGATCTTTTTTTACTTTTAAAGTCATTACAATTTCTTCTAATGATGAATTTCCAGCTCTTTCACCCATACCATTAATTGTGCACTCAACTTGTCTTGCACCTTCTTTAATAGCGGCAACATTATTTGCTGTTGCCAAACCTAAATCATTATGTGTATGTGTTGAAAGAATTGCTTTATCAATATTTGGAACATTATTTTTTACATTTTTAAAAATCTTTCCAAACTCTTCTGGTAATGTATAACCAACAGTATCAGGAATGTTAATAGTTGAAGCACCAGAGTTAATTGCAAGCTCGATGCATTGATATAAAAATTCTAACTCTGATCTTCCACCATCTTCACAACTCCACTCAATATTATCACAAAGATTTCTTGCGTGAGAAACAGTTTTTTGAATAGCATCTAAAACATCTTCTTCAGTTTTCTTTAATTTATATTTCATATGTAGAGGACTTGTTGCAATAAAAGTATGAATTCTTGGAGACTTTGCATGTTGTACTGCTTCCCAAGCACGGTCAATATCTTTAAAGCTTGCTCTTGCTAAACCAGCTATAGTTGAATTTTTTACATGTTTACTAACTTCAGAAACTGCTTCAAAATCTCCATTAGAGGCAATTGGAAATCCTGCTTCAATAATATCAACGTTCATAGAGTCAAGTACTTCAGCAATTTGCAGTTTTTCATCTAAATTCATTGATGCGCCCGGAGACTGCTCTCCATCTCTAAGAGTTGTATCAAAAATATAAATTTTTTCAGTCATTTACCTAATTATACACTAATCAAAATTTTATTAAACTTTCATCTAGTTTTTCGATTTATCGACCATTTTTCCTTCAGCAATCCACGGCATTAAAGTTCGTAACTTTTCTCCAACTGCTTCAATTGGATGTTCAGCTTGTTCTCTTCTCATAACTTTAAATTTTGTTTGACCACTCTGATGCTCTTGCATCCATTCTTTAGCAAATTGACCAGATTGAATTTCTGAAAGAATTTTTTTCATTTCTTTTTTTGTTTCATCAGTAATAAGTCGTGGACCTCTTGAATAATCGCCATACTCAGCCGTGTTTGAAATTGAATATCTCATGTTTGCCATTCCACCTTCATATAAAAGATCAACAATAAGTTTAACTTCATGAAGACATTCGAAATATGCCATTTCAGGAGCATAACCTGCTTCAACAAGAGTTTCATAACCTGCCAAGATTAGATGAGTTAAACCTCCACATAAAACAGATTGTTCTCCAAATAGATCTGTTTCGCATTCTTCTTTAAAGGTTGTTTCAATAATTCCAGCACGTCCTCCACCTATTGCTGATGCATAGGCAATTCCTATTTCAAGAGCATTACCCGAGGGATTTTTATCTACAGCAACTAAACAAGGTACTCCAGCACCTCTTACATATTCTGCTCTTACGGTATGTCCAGGACCTTTAGGCGCAACCATTATTACGTCTATACCTTCTTTAGGTTTAATTAAATCAAAGTGAATATTTAATCCGTGAGCAAATGCAATTGTTGTACCTTCTTTAATATTTTCAGCTATATCATTTTTGTAAATTTCAGATTGAAGTTCATCAGGTGTTAACATCATAATCACATCAGCCCAACTTGCAGCTTCTGCAGGTGTCATTACTTTAAAATTAGCTTGCTCTGCTTTACTCCTTGAATTTGAGCCTTCTCTTAAAGCAATTGAAACATTTTCTATTCCAGAATCTCTCAAATTCATTGCATGCGCATGTCCTTGACTACCATATCCTACAATTGATATTTTTTTATCTTTTATTAAATTTAAATCTGCATCTCTATCGTAATATACTCTCATTATTCCTCCTCATTTTTTTGAATTGATGATATTGCAACGGGACCACTTCTAACAATTTCTACTTTTGTTATTTCATTAATTTCTTTAATAAATCTATTTACTCTTTCTGAAGAACCAGCAATTTCAAAAATTGTAGTATTATTTTCATTTTCTATTTTTCTAGCTCTGTATAAATCACAAAGCTGATAAACTTTCTTTTTATTTGTTTCAGAAATATAAATATAAACTAGAGCAACTTCAGCTTCCACAGAACTACCTTCTTGGTCTAAATTTGTAACACTGTGAACAGGAACAATTCTAAGTAACTGTTTTTCAATTTGGCTAACAACCTCTGAAGTACCGTGTGTTACAATAGTAATTCTTGAAATATTTTCATCATTGCTTACTTCAGCTACGTTCAAACTATCGATATTATAACCTCTTCCAGAAAACATACCTATAACTCTTGCTAAAACACCAGGTTCATTATCAACTAATACAGTTAATATATGTCTCTTAGTCTCTGATACTTGATCAGGAGAAGCATAAACGGATTTATTCATTAAACTAAAATTTTTCCTTTTTCTGCTGATTTTTTGTCTTGTTTTTGATCTTTACTTAACATCATTTCATTATGAGCAGATCCACTTTGTATCATAGGAAAGCAATTCTCTTCTTTAGTTACCCAAATATCTGCTATTACTGTATTTTTTGTTTCTATCATTTGAGTAATGACGTCATCAAGTTCATCAGTTGTTTTTGCTCTCAAACCAACAGCTTTATAACTTTCAGCTAATTTAACAAAATCAGGTAAACTATCAGTATAACTTTCGGAATATCTTCCACCATGTAAAAGTTCCTGCCATTGCCTTACCATTCCCATGTATTCATTGTTCAAAATAAATATTTTTACAGGCAATCTATATTGAACAGCCGTGCTCATTTCTTGAATGTTCATGAGTATAGAGGCGTCACCTGCTATATCGACTACTAAAGCATTAGGATGTCCAACTTGAGCTCCAATAGCAGCAGGAAAACCGTATCCCATAGTTCCTAAACCGCCTGAAGTTAGCCATCTATTTGGTTCTTCAAATTTATAGAATTGAGCAGCCCACATTTGATGTTGACCTACTTCAGTTGTAATAAATGTTTTTGTATTTTTTGTTAACTCATAAAGTCTTTGAACCGCATACTGCGGTTTAATCTGTTTACCTTCATTATTGTAATTTAAACAATCTACCTCTTTCCATTTATTTATTTTATCCCACCATAATTTAAGTGCTTTTTCATCTATTTGAAATTTCTTTTTTTTCCAAACTGTGATCATCTTTTCAACGACTTGTTTTACATCACCTATAATTGGAACATCAACATTTATAGTTTTGTTAATATTACTTTCATCAATATCGATATGGATTTTTTTTGAATTTGGTGAGAAAGCATCGAGTCTCCCTGTAACACGATCATCAAATCTTGCTCCAATATTAATCATGATATCACATTCATGCATTGCCATATTAGCTTCATACATTCCGTGCATACCAAGCATACCAAGTGAGTTTTTATCTGATGAACCTACTACACCAAGACCCATTAATGTCATTGTAACTGGTGATCCAACCATATCTACAAATTCTCTAACTAATTTTGAAGCCTTTGGACCAGAATTAATACATCCACCTCCAATATAAAAAATTGGTTTTTTAGCTTTTGAAATTAATTCTACTGCTTCTTCAATTTTATTTTTTTCAAAATCAGGACTTGGCTCAAACAATCTATGAGAGGGAATAATTATTTTATTTTTTTCTTCATAAGTTCCTGAAGCAAATTGTACATCTTTAGGTATATCAATTAATACTGGACCTGGTCTTCCATTTTGAGCAATGGTAAATGCCTCATGAAATACAGAAGATAATTTATTAACATCCTTAACTAAATAATTATGTTTAGTACAAGGTCTCGTTATACCTGTCGTGTCACATTCTTGAAATGCATCACTGCCAATTAAGTGTTGAGGTACCTGTCCAGTTATACATACAATAGGTACACTATCCATCATTGCATCAGTTAAACCAGTTACAACATTTGTTGCACCAGGTCCTGATGTAACAAGAACCACTCCAGTTTTACCAGTAGACCTAGCGTAACCTTCAGCTGCATGTATGGCGCCACCCTCTTGTCTTACTAAAACGTGCTTAATTGAATTTTGCTTAAATAAAGTATCGTATATGGGCAATACTGCACCACCAGGATATCCAAATACAACTTCTACGCCTTGTTCAGCTAAGCTTTTTAAGACAATTTCAGCACCTGTTTTTTCATTAATCATTGATTTTAGCTCATAGGCTGTGGATAAAATAAAATCAATAAATTAGTTCAATTTTGCTCTAAATTAATGGATTTTAAGTCAATTTCGTCCGGAAATTGATTAAATTTTTTAAAAATATTAAGATTTGAAGATCTCCACCAAGTATGTTGTCTTTTTACATAGTTTCTTGTTACTTGCTGTATTTTAGAAATACATTCCTCAATTGACACTTCGCTATTAAGATAAGATTGAATTTCAGGAACTCCGTGAGCTTTCATTATTGGTAAACTATTATTATAATTTAATTTAAGCAAATTTTTGACTTCCTCTATCGCACCACCTTCGATCATTAAGTGTGTTCTATGATCTACTCTTCTATAGTTTTCTTTTCTATTTGGAAGAAATAATAATATTTTGTAATTTTTTAAATTAATAAAATTTTTATTTTTACTTTTTTTCCAGTCACTAAATTTTTTCTTAGTAAAAAAATTTACTTCCCATATTCTTCTTATTCTTTGAATATCGTTTGGCTCAATATTAATCATTGCATCACTGTCAAGCTCTTTAACTAAATTAAAAAAATTTTCCTTACCAATTTGTAAAATCATTTTATCTGATTCTATTTTTACTTTTTCTGGAATAGATGGAATTGAAACTATTCCATTAATTAAAGATTCTATATAAAGACCTGTACCTCCAACTAAAATAGGAGTTATATTTTTATCAACCAAATAATTTATTTTTTTTGATGCTTCCTTGCACCATTTTTCAACATTAAATCTAATATCACCTTTTACAAAACCATAAAGATGATGATTAATTTTTTTTTGATCATTTATAGTTGGTCTAGCAGTTAAGATACTTAACTCATGATAAATTTGCATACTATCAGCATTTATAATCTCACCATTTAGTTTGTTAGCTAGACTTATAGCAAATTTTGATTTTCCTGATGCAGTGGGTCCTAATACAAAATAGATTTGAGTTTTCAATTATTCTTAAATTTAATTGTTACCCAATTTTGCTCATCATCTCTAATTATTTTTAGTAATAATGAGGATCTGCCTGTTTTTTCTAGAGAATTTACTAATTCTTCAAATGAATTCATATTGTTAATAACCTCTCTATTGACTTCTGCGATTATATCTCCATTTTGCAAACTACTATCAATGTCGTCAATTGAAATTACTTTAACCCCACTTTCATGATCTTCAATAGTAATTCCTAAAGATTCAATTTTTAAATTTTTTTCAATATTTGTAGTTGATTTTCTTTCCGTAACCACCTCTCCAGGTAATTCTCCTAATGTTACTTCAATACGAATTTTTTTATTTTTTCTCCAAACTTCTAATATTGCAGTAGAGCCTACATCTGACTCTGCAACAACTCTTGGTAGATCAGGCATCTTTTTAATTTCTATATTATTGAATTTTAAAATTACATCGCCTGGTTCCAATCCAGCAGTTTTTGAGGGGCCATTAGGATTAACATTGGATATGAATGCACCTTTTTGATCAGGCAATCCAAGACTTTCTGCAAAATCCTTTGTAACGGGTTGAATTTGCACACCTAACCAACCTCTCTTAGTTTTTCCAAAATCTTTTAATTGTTGTACTATTTTTTTGGCACTGTTTGCAGGTATTGCAAATCCTAAACCAATACTTCCACCTGTTTGCGAAACAATTGCCGTATTAATTCCTATTACCTCTCCATCTAAATTAAATAATGGTCCACCGGAATTACCACGATTAATAGATGCATCTGTTTGTAAAAATTTAACATATGGCCCACTACCTAAATCTCTTGAGATTGCAGATATAATTCCTGCAGTTACAGTTCCACCCAGACCAAGAGGGTTCCCAATTGCAATTGACCAATCTCCAACTCTCATCTTATCCGAGTCTCCCCAACCAACATATGTAAGTTTTTTATTTTTTGGATCAATTTTCAATACAGCTATATCTGCTTTGGGATCTCTTCCAAGTAATTCAGCTGTAAACTCTGTTTCATCATTTAGAATAACAGTAATTTCATCAGCTCCTTCAATTACATGATTATTTGTAACAACTATACCATCTTCACTTATTATAAAACCAGAACCGAGTCCTGTCATTGGTCGTTGTGATCGTCTTTGATCACGATCGAAATATTCTTTAAAAAAATCATCAAAAGGAGATCCTTCTGGAAATTGTGGTATTTGATTTTGGTTATTATTTTCAACTATAGTAGTTGAGGCAATATTAACTACTGCAGGAGATAATTGTTCTACTAAATCAGCAAAACTCTCAGGTACAGCAAGTAATGGTTTCGAAAATAAAATAGAAATTAAGAATAAAAATTTAATTCTCATATTAATTATCATAGTATTTGAACGTGAAATAAATAAGGCACAGTCCTAGAAGAGCAAATAATAAACTAATATTTTTTACAGTTTGTGGATTAATATGAGAGATCATATCGAGATATTTCTTTAAATTATTCGCTAAGAAAAAATAGAGTATGCCTTCAATGATCAGCAATAGACCTATGCTTATTAGTAAAATTTCAAACATTAATTTTGGATATCTATTTCACCAAAAAATTTTTCACAAACTTCCCCTGGAGCAATTACCATGGACATCTCTGTATCTCCAAAAGTATCCTTACAAGCTTGCATTGTTCTTAAGAAATCAAAAAATTCTTCATCAAGGCTATAAGCATCACCTAATATTCTATTTTTAGCTGCGTCTCCTTCACCTCTTAATATTGATGAAGTTCTTTCAGCTTCGGCTAGAATTACTGTTTGTTGTCTATCTGCTGATGCAACAATTTCTTTAGAAAGTTCTTCACCTTCTGCTCTTAATAAGTTTGCTTCTTTTTCACGTTCAGAACGCATTCTTTGATAAACGTTATTAGATACTTGTTCGGTTAAATCTGTTCTTCCAATTCTAATATCTACAATTTTAACACCAAAAGAATTTTCATTAACCTTAATTTGTTTTTCAATTTCATTCATAATATTTATACGTTCATCACTCAGTAGGGATGTTAAAGAATATTGTGCAATTACACCTCTAACTGCTGCATTTATAATTCTTCCAAATCTATCTGAAAAAGTAGTTTCATTTCTAACTGTCTGATAAAACTTTAGAGGATCAACGATGTTGTATCTAGCAAATGAATCAACAATAATTCTTTTTTGATCAGAAAGTATCATTTCTTCAGGTTGGGGATCAAGATTAAGTAATCTAGAATCTAAAAAAACAGCATCTTGAATAAATGGAATTTTAAATTGAAGACCAGGTTTAGTAACAACTTTTCTTGGGTCACCGAATTGAAGCACTAAAGCTTGTTTAGTTTCATTTACAATAAAAAAAGCCCCTGTGAAAGTAAGGAAAAGAATAAATAAAACTAAAACTATAAGTAAATTTCTTGCACTAAATCTCATTTTAATTATTACCCGACTTTTTAAGTTCATTCAATGGAAGGTAAGGAACCACACCCTGTCCATTTCCAGTATCATCTAAAATTATTTTATTCTTACCTTCTAAAACTTCTCTTAAAGTTTCTAAATAAATTCTTCTTTTAGTTACTTCTTTCGCATTTTTATAACTATTATATACATCAATAAAGTTTTGTGCGACACCTTCTGCTTGTTTAACTACCTGCTCTTTGTATGCTGTTGCAGCTTCAACAAGTTTAGCTGCTTCACCACGAGCATTTGGAACAATTCTATTTAAGTAAGTATTAGCTTCGTTGACTAATCTTTCCTTATCTTGTCTTGCTCTTTGAACTTCATCAAAAGCATCAATAACTTGATCGGGTGGATCAACACTTTGAAGCTGCACTGATTGAATTAAAACACCACTTTCATAGGAATCTAAAACTAGTTGTAATTCATTTCTTACAACTTGTTCAACCTCTTGACGACCTTCTGTAAGTAAGAATTGAAGATCTCTTTGACCAACAACTTCACGTACAACACTTTCAGACATATCTTTAACGGTAAGTTCTGGATTTCTAAGCTTGAATAGAAAATTTCCAGCGTCTTTTATTTTGAATAGTACTGTGAATGCAACATCAGCTATGTTTTGATCACCCGTAAGCATTAAACTTTCTTCAATTACTTTTCGCTCTGCATTTGAATTTGAACCAAAGCCAAGATCACTTGCACTTCTAAATCCAACGTTGATTTTTCTAATTACTTCAACTTTAGGTGTAACAGTTTGACCGATTGGAGTTGGAAAAAAGTAATGTAATCCAGGCTCGGTTGTTTGACCATTCCATCTTCCAAATAAAAGCTCTACACCTTGCTCATCAGGCTCAACTCTATAAAAACCAGTAGCTAACCATAGTAAAACAGCTACTATTATAAATATTGAAATGTTACGTCTCCCACCAAATTTAAAGTTGCCAAATCTATCTTTTGCTTTTCTAATGGAATCTTCAAAATCTCTTTTGTTTGGACCGTCTCCAGACCCTCCTGAACCCCAAGGGTTGTTATTTCCGCCTGAACCCCAAGGATTATTGTTGTTATTATTTTTATTCCAGTTCATATATTATTGATAATATTGGTTCTATCTACTAACACTAATTATATTATTTAATAACTAATATTTGAGTAAATCTGGAAAAATCAAGTATGTCTGATGAAATTTTATCTTTAATTTATACATTTTCGAAGAAATTTAGTGATCCTGAAACAAATCTTACTTTTGATCCAAAAAATCAAAACATTTCTGCAATTATAAAAGAGGGTAATGTAAACATTTCCTTGCTTGTGAAAGGTCAAAAAGAAGACTCATATTTAAACATAGCAAGATTACTTAAAAATAATGTTGAGCAAATTTCTGGCGTTCTTTCAGTAAACGTAATTATCAACTCAGATAGAAATAGTAATAAAACAAATATATCTGATGAGAAAAGATTTAAAATTGATGCAAAAAATATTGTAGCAATTGCAAGTGGTAAGGGTGGAGTTGGAAAATCAACTTTTTCAGCAAACCTTGCCACAGCATTAAGTTCACTAGATCTCAAAGTTGGATTACTTGATGCAGATATTTATGGTCCTAGTATTCCTAGAATGATGGGTATTTCTCAAAAACCAATAATGAATGAAAACAAAAAACTTATACCCTTAGAAAATTATGGAATAAAATTGATGTCTATAGGTTTTATTCTTGACTCAGAGGCTCCAACAATTTGGAGAGGGCCTATGGTAATGAAAGCTTTAGAGCAAATGTTTAATGGTGTTGAGTGGGGTGAATTAGATTATCTTATAATTGATCTCCCTCCTGGGACTGGAGATGCTCAACTTACTTTAGCTCAAAGTTCAAAACTTTCTGGATCAATTATAATTTCTACTCCTCAAAATGTAGCTCTTACTGATGCTAGAAAAGGAATAAATATGTTTAAAAAGGTTAAAGTTGATATTCTTGGTATTGTGGAAAATATGAGTTATTTCATATGTGATAATTGCAATCAAAAACATTATATATTTTCAAAAGATGGTGTAAAAAAAGAAGCTGAAGAATTTAAAATACCTTTTTTAGGAGAGATACCTATTGATATAAATTTACGAATTCAATCAGATAATGGAATACCTGCTGTAATAGATAATCCAGATGGTGAAATTTCAAAAAAATTTAAATCAATTGCTAAGGAGTTACAAAAATCTCTGAATTAAACATTCATTAAAGCATCAATTTTTTCATGATGCTCATAGTTGACTAATTTAAAATCATTAACGTTGTATTTAAAAAAGTTTTTTGTTTCAAACTGAAGCTCAGGTAATTTTTTGGGCTCTCTTTGTAATTGTATTTTAACCTGCTCAAAATGTTCTTCATAAATATGAAAATCGCCTAAAGAATGGATAAATGTT
>CACBQR010000021.1 GCA_902541435.1 uncultured Alphaproteobacteria bacterium | reverse complement strand
ATTTTTGACGATTGCCACAATTCTTTACTTAATTATCACGAAAACAAGTTTTGATAGACAGGGAGTTTATTAATGAGTTGGAAAAAAATATCTCTGGTATTCTTATTGTTAATAATTTTAGTTTATACATGCTTTCCTTTTTATTGGGCAATCGTATCGGCATTAAAAAAAGCTGGTACGGGGACTTTTATTGTAGAATATTGGCCTAGTGAACCTGTTCTTAAAAATTTTATTTATGTTCTTAATAGACCAGCATTTGGTTCCACATTTTTTAATTCATTTTTAGTCTCAACATTAACTGTTTTATTTTGTCTTCTAATTGCATTGACAGCTTCTTATGCTTTAGGAAGAATTCAATTTAAAGGGAGGACAGTTTTACTCCTTGGAATTCTAGGCACATCAATGTTCCCTCAAGTAGCAATATTATCAGGAATGTTTGAATTAGTAAGAAGTCTTGGTGTTTATAATACATATCAAGGTCTTATAATGTCTTATGTTGTTTTTTCTTTACCATTCACTGTATGGATATTGACTGCATTCATAAGAGATTTACCTATTGAAATTGAAGAAGCAGCAATGGTAGATGGCGCAAATTCTTACGTGATTTTATTTAAAGTTTTTTTACCTTTAATGTGGCCAGCAATGGTAACAACAGGAATATTAGCTTTCATAGGAGCATGGAATGAATTCTTATTTGCGTTAACATTAACAATATCACCAGAGGTTACAACCCTTCCCGTATTCATGGCTAGTTTTCGTGGAGAAAGTGAATTTGAAATACCATGGCCAAATATTATGGCAGCTTCGGTTCTTGTTACTATACCTGTTTTAATTGTAGTATTAATTTTCCAAAATAGAATTGTTAAAGGGCTTACTGCTGGTGCGGTAAAAGGATAAAAATCCTTTTAACTATTGATTTTTTTATAAAATTATCGTTAAATATTTTTATATTTGTATGATGAGTTTTCATACACTTGAAAGATCGCTCAAAGGAGGATGAAGTGGCAGATATAAATATAAATACTGTTAATAAATATTTTGGAGACGTCCATGTAATTAAGGATGTATCCCTAGATATCAAAAGTCAATCGTTCACAGTTCTAGTTGGACCTAGTGGTTGTGGAAAATCAACTATGTTAAGAATGATCGCAGGACTTGAAGATATAAATTCAGGTACAATTTCAATTGATGGTCAGGTAGTTAATGATTTACCACCAAAGCAAAGAAATATTGCAATGGTGTTTCAATCATACGCATTATACCCTCACATGACTGTATTTGATAATATGGCTTTTGGTTTGAAATTAGAAAAAAGATCAAAAGATGAAATTAATGAAAGAGTTAATGAGGCGGCAAGAATTCTTCAAATAGAAGATTATCTTCAAAGAAAACCAAAACAACTTTCAGGTGGTCAAAGACAACGTGTTGCTATTGGAAGAGCAATTACAAGAAAGCCAAAGGTTTTCTTATTTGATGAACCACTTTCAAACCTTGATGCTGCATTAAGGGTTCAAATGAGAGTTGAATTAGCTAAACTTCATAATGAACTAGAAGCAACAATGATCTATGTTACACATGATCAGACAGAAGCTATGACTTTAGCTGACGATATTGTTGTTCTAGATACAGGTATCGTTTCACAAAAAGGATCCCCGTTAGAACTTTATGATAGACCAAATAATATGTTCGTAGGTGGATTTATTGGTTCACCAAAAATGAACTTTATTTCAAGTAAGATATTAAGCAAAAGTTCTGATGCTACAGAAGTTGATATTATGGGAATGTCTAAAATATCAGTCTCAAAAATGTCAGCATCCTCTTCAGAGGGTGATTCAGTAACTCTAGGCATTAGACCTGAGCACTTAGTAGTAAATGGTGACTCAGATGGATCTTGGGAAAGTAAAGTATTTGTTGTCGAAAAACTTGGTGACGTTACTTACCTATACCTTGAAAAAGATGGAGAGCCATTAGTTGCTGAAACTGAAGGACATTCAGAAATTAAAGTTGGTGATACTGTAAAAGTTGGTTTTCCTGCTGGAAGATGCCAGTTATTTGACAGTTCAGGACAAGCATTTAAATAATAGAATCGTATTGATTATTGCCCCTAATATAAGGGGCAATACTTCCCTTTTTTAAAAATTTTCAATAAATATAATAAATTTAAACTAAAATAATGATGGGCAGAGGGTTCATATTATTTCCTCCTATAAGAAGTATTCCTCTTATAAAACTTTTCTGCCCACCAAATTTGAAAAGTTATTTAAGAGGGATACGAATTATAGTTTTTGTTCAGCAGTCCAAGAATTTCCCTTATCTTTTGGGATATATTTATTAAGTGTTAAAAGAACGTTTTCAGCTAATTTTCTATACGTCGTTAGTTTTCCTCCATAGATATTTAATAATGGTGCCTGTGAACCATCTTCATTTAAATCAAATATATAGTCTCTCGTAACTTTTGAAGCTTCTTTGAAATCTTCAATAAGTGGTCTAATTCCAGAATAAGAACTTACCACATCAACTCTCGATATTTGTTTAATGAAATATTTATTTACTGAATTTAATAAATAATCAATTTCAGTTTCATCAATTTTTGGATTTTCTGGTGAGAAAACTTCTGTTTCGGTAGTACCAATAAGAGAATATTCATCTTTATAAGGTATAACAAAAATTATTCTGTTATCTTCATTTTGTAAAGTGAAAGCTTTTTTCTGACTGTAAAGACTTTTAGTTATTATGTGACTACCTTTTACAAGTCGAATTGATTTATTTGAATTTAATTTAATAACATTACTTAAAACTTCATTTATCCAAGGTCCAGCAGCATTTATAAGAATTTTAGATTTAAGAATAGTATTATCATCTAAAGTTATATCCCAAATATTTTTATTTCGTTTTGCGTCTATAACTTTTCTATTTTGAATAATCATAGCACCTTTATTCTTTGCATCTTCAACATTTAATTGAACAAGTTTTTTATCATCAACTTGTAAATCATAATATTGGAAACCAATTTTAAATTGATCTTTCAATATATTAGGCATTTCCTTTTTAATATTTATAGTTGAAGATTTTGGTATAGTCATTTTACCACCAATATTATCGTATAAAAATAATCCTAATTTAATTAACCATTTAGGTCTTAAAGATTTTTGATAAGGTATAATAAAAGGTAATGGTGTTGTTATATTACTAGCAATTTTTTTTATTACTTCTCTCTCCTTAAGTGATTCACGTACAAGACGAAATTCATAATTTTCAAGATACCTTAATCCGCCATGTATTAATTTTGTAGACCAAGACGAAGTAGCTGAGCCAACTGTGTTTTTTTCAACTAAACAGACTTTTAAATTTCTTCCTGATGCATCTCGAACAATTCCAGCACCATTAATACCTCCACCAATAACTAAAATATCAAAAGTTTCATTCATGCTTAAATTAAATAAATCTATTAATTTCGTGAATTATTATTTCAGGGTCAGTTAAATGTATAGTTAAAAAACCAAGTTTCTTTGCAGCCTCAATATTCTCTTTTTTATCATCAATAAACACAGTTTCCTCTGGAATTAGATTAAAACGACTTGTAGCTAACTTATATATTTCAGCATTAGGTTTAACCAATTTTTCTTTTCCAGATATTATTAGGCCATCAAATTTATTTAAGAATGGATATTTTTTATCCATATCTTGAAATGTTTCCCAAGACCAATTTGACAAAACATAACACTCATATTTTTTATTTTTTAAATCATCTAAAACATCAACTGAATACTGAAAGATTTTTCTAAACATTTTATGATGATTTTTATAATATAATTTAATTTTATCTCCATAATCAGGATAAGTTTTTATTAGATCAGTTTCTGCATCTTTTATAAGTCTTCCAGCATCTTGCTGGATATTCCATTCATCATTGCAAATATTATTGAGAAAATTGTCTCTTTCTTCTTTGTCTTTAATTACATCTTTATAAAAATAATGAGGGTCCCAATCAAAAAAAACACCGCCTAAATCAAAAAGAAATTTCATGTATAAGTATTTTGTTTATAAATAAATATTAAATGAGTGCATTAATAAACTATATTCAAATAGAAATACACAAAACATATAATAAAAAATATTCTAAAAAGTACATAGAAGATAAATTAATTCCAATCATAAATTATATTTGCTCTAGTAAATCAAAAAAATTCCTATTTGGAGGCTCTCAGGGTATTGGAAAATCATCATTTATTAATATTATCTCTAAAACTATTGAAAAATTTTATAATAAGAAAATTCTTTTGCTTAGTTTAGATAATTATTATTTATCAAGAAAACAAAGATTACAATTATCAAAAAAAATACATCAATTGTTAATAACTCGAGGTGTTCCAGGAACACATGATATTGAAAAATTATTTAAAAATATAAAACAATTCAATAAAAATAAATACCCTATCACAACCCCTCTATTTGATAAGTTGATTGATGACACGACTAAATCAACAAAAATAACTAAAACTAAATGTGATATTCTTTTCTTAGAAGGTTGGTGTTGTGGAAGTTCAGAAATTCCAAAAAAAATTCTTCATAATAATATAAATAATTTAGAAAAAATTAAAGATCCAAAATATCGATGGAGAAATTTCTATAATAATAAATTAAAATTGGAATATAAAAAATTATTTAAACTATTTGATGAACTTATTTTTTTGAAAACATCTTCTTTTGATAATGTTTTTAAATGGCGGTTAAAGCAGGAAAAAACTAATCAATCAAAAAATAAAAAATCAAAAAGAATGACTTCAAATGAAATTAAATATTTTGTTCAACATTACGAGAAAATAACTAAATGGATGATGAAGGATCTAAATAAAAAAGCTCAGATCGTTATTAAATTTGACAAAAATCATAAAATTTCTTCAATAAATTTTAACTAGAAAAAAATCCATCTTTTAACCGAATTACAATATCTTTCAAATTCATCACCAAATTTATCTTTTAAATATTTTTCCTCTTTATAAATTACAAAATTATTTAACCAAAAAAACAATCCTATAGAACAAATAAAATACATAATGTTTTCGAAAGTAAGAAACATACCAAAATGAAATAAAACAAAACATAGATAAATTGGATTTCTAGAGTAAGCATAAATTCCAGTTTTTATAATTTTATTTGTTTCAGTTTGAGGAGGTAATTTTTCTTCATGTGCATTAAATGCATTTCTTGAAGAAAAAAATACAATTGGCATTAAAATTATAATTAATAATCCAAAAAGATTAAGAATATATAGTAGTGGATATTTAGGAAAAATAAATTCACCTAGAATATAGGAGGCTATCAAAAGATATACTGAAATATAAAGTGGATTTCCTTTTACATCTGGTCCCATTTAAAGCTCCTCTATTGCCTTACCTAAACTTTCATAATCACTAAATACATTCAAAGCACCATTGTCAAATAATTCATTTGTATCTCTATCTGAATGCCAATGTTTTCCTGCAGTAAGACCAAATACCCTTACTTCTGCTGCAGTTGCTGCTTTAACACCTACGCCACTATCTTCAATAATGACTGACTCTTCTCTAATAAGTGAATTATCATTTAATACCTTTAAGTATATATCTGGATCAGGTTTTGGTCTTTTAACCATATCGAATGAATAAACCTGATCACTTAAAAAAAATTTATCTAACCCAACAAGCTTCAATCCATCAAGAATTCTATCCTTATTACTGTTAGATCCAATAAAGTGATTTCTATCTGATTTAGTAATATAATCTTTTGCTCCATCAACTAGTTTTAAATCCTTGGAATAAACTTCTGAAACAATATCAAATATTTCATCTGTAAATTTTTCTTTGTTTTCAATCTTATATTTAGAAGACAATAAATCTATTACTTCGACTGTTTTTTTTCCAGCATATTTATAAAATTGCTCCTCTTTAATTGATTGATCAAATTTACTAAAATATTTTGAAAATGCCTTAGAAGCTAAGACCTCACTATCAACTATTACTCCATCAAAATCAAAAATTATATTTTTAATCATTATTTTATATTTCTGTCTTTCTATATTCTGATTTCTCTAACCAATCAGGATTAATCTCTATACCCCAACCAGGAGTATCTTCAATTTTAACCATTCCATTAGATATTTTAAAAGGATCACCTAAAAATAAATTCTGTTGCCATGGATAATAATCTTTACCTTCAATTGAAAATTCAAGATAGGGACCTGAATTATTTATTGCTTTTAAAAAATGCATTGTACAAATTGTTACTAAAGATAAATTAGCTGTATGTGGAGTACATATAAAACCACCCTTTTCAATGATTTTCGAAACCTTCAAAGCTTTTGTTAATCCTCCCATATACATAACATCTGGCTGAAAAATATTTACAATTTTTCTTTTAACCATATCTCTCCAAATTCTCAGATCACAATCTTGTTCTCCCCCAGTAACATCTATCTTCAAACTATCAGTAACTTTTTTGGTTTCTTCTGGTTTCCAATAAGGACAAGGTTCTTCAAAATGAGTAACATCATTATCTTCTAAAAGTTTCCCAATTTCTATTGCTTGAACAGAACTATAACAACTGTTTGCATCAACCATTTTAATTACACTTTTATCTAAAGTCGAATTTATTGTTTTTACAATACTAGGCGTTCTTCCTTCCCATTCATCGATACCTCTTCCACATTCAGAACCAACTCTAAATTTAAATGCATTAACACCTTTTTCATCAAAGAGTTTTTTGAATCTATTTGCTTCATCCTCTGGTGTAATATCTCTTTTCATTGATGAACCATAAATTCTTAAATTTCCTGGAGATCCTCCTATCAATGAAACTACAGGTTTACTTTCTATTTTACCTTTTAAATCCCACAACGCTGTATCTAAACCAGCTATTGCACGTAAAAGATATGATCCTGGAAATTTATGCTCTCTTTCAAAGATAAAATCTTCCAAATCATCAAAATCAAAATATTCTTTTCCTAAAACCCAAGGTGCAACTTGTTTATGAAAAATTTGAGCTGTGATATCTGCATGATAAGTTGACATTTGACCATAACCAATTGAACCATCTGCAACTGTTATTTTTACAAAACTTACGTATGGTTTTGTAAATGTTTCAAGTTTAACTATTTTCATAAATTAAATTTTTTTAAATCCTCAATAATAAATTTACTTCCAAGATTAGCAAGCATCATTACAGGAGCATTTATATTGCCCGAGGTAATATTAGGAAAAACAGATGCATCAGCAATCCAAAGATTCTCCATTCCATGAACTTTTAATCTTTCAGAGACAACTCCCTTTTTAGGATCTTTATCCATTTTACAAGTACCACAAGGGTGATAGATAGAAACTGCATTAGATTTAAAGTGATCAATCATTTCTTCTTCAGTAGCATTTAAAAGATCATGCGTAACACTTTCATTTCTTATTCTTTTAATACTATTTGTGTTTGCCAAAACTTTAGAAAAATTAATTGCACACTTAACATCATATATATCTTCTTCATGTGATAGAAAATTTGGATCTATCAATGGAGGATCATCAAAATTAGGAGAATTTAATGTAATCGTTCCTAAACTTTTTGGTCGACAAGAATTATAACCAATAATAAAACCATTAAATTTATCAGTTTTTAGTAAAGGTCTTTTATTTTTATGAGTGATAGAATAGGTTAACGGATTAAAATATATCTGTAAGTTGGGATAATGATGTTTTGAATTCCAATTTACATACCCCCCAGACTGATTAATACTTAATGATAATGGTCCTTTCCTATTATAAAGATATCTTAATACTGAAGTAATTCTGCCTGGCCAAGTTCCTAAAGATTTATTTAGTGAATGATGATGCGTTTTAAATAAATAATCTAACCCAAGATGATCCTGGAGATTTCTTCCAACATTAGAATTATCAATTATTATTTCTTTATCAAATTTATTTAAATGCTCTTTATCACCAATACCAGAATGCATTAATAAGTAGGGTGTCATTATAGAGCCAGAACATAAAATTGCTCCACGAGATAGATTTATTATTTTTTCTGTTGATTTATTTTGAATTTTAATTCCAGTAATTTTTTTATTTTTAGTTATTAAATTTTTTACTTGAGTATTATCTAATATAATCAGCCTAGGGTTTTTTAACATAGGCTTTAAAAATACTTTTGATGATGAATGTCTAGTACCGTTGTAAGTATTAATATTATAATGACCTACTTGATTTTCAATTGTTGTAGTTAAATTTGTATTTTTTTTAATACCAATTTCACTACTAGCATTAAAAAAATATTCTAAAATTGGATGATGATGCTTACTTACATTATTTACTGGGATCTTTTCTTTTGTAAGAAATTCTTTATCATGATTTATTTGTTGCTCCATCGAACTGTATATTTTTTTTATATTTTCAAAACTCCATTCTTTGTTGCTTCCCCAATTCTCATAATCTGTTTCTAATCCTCTTGCATAGACCATTGCATTTATTGAGCCCGAGCCACCTAAAACTTTACCTCTCGGATAATATATTTGCCTATTGAATAAATTTTGTTGTTTTTCTGAATAGAAGTTCCAATTAATTTTTTTATTATAAAATGTCATTCCATAACCAAGAGGAATATCAATAATAGGATTGTTATCTTTAGGCCCAGCCTCAATAAGGACTATATTAAAATTAGTTTCACTCAGAAGTTTGTTTGCTATTATACTTCCTGCAGAACCTGCGCCAATAATTGCTATATCAATATTATTCAAATTAGAATGTTTGTGTTACCTTAGTTAAATATCTAGGATTGTCTGGATCTAATCCTTTTTCAATAGAATAATTAACTATCCATGGATAAAATTTTGATAGAACTATTATTGGATCTAACTCTATCATTTCACTAGTGTTATATTTTAATTTTGTATTCGAGTTTTCATCATAGGTTATTTCATAGTGAAGATTAGTTAGCGAAATAATTTGATTAGAATCTTTTGCTACTATCATTCCACTTTTATCTCTAAGCGATATAGTAAATAACTTGAATGAGTTTTCTATAAGGCTTTTTGGTCCATGCATTACCTCAGCACTACTAAAAGGTTCTATCATTTCTTGACATAACTCTTTAAACTTTAGAGATATTTCATTAGAAATTGCGTATCCAACACCTCTACTAATTATATATCCATTACTTATGGTTTTATCTAATATACTTGGATTCCATTGATTTTGATTATCTAAAATTAAATGATCACTTAGCTTTTCAATATGTTTATTAATATCTTTTTTATTAAGAGTGTTAAAAACGAGCTTTAAAATTATCAATAAAGATAGAACAAAAGTTTTTGTTGCTGCAACACTTTTTTCTTCTCCAGCATTTATATCAAAAAAATAATTGGATGTTTTTATAATCGGGCTATTTAAATTATTACTTATTAATATGGTCTTAGCTCCCATTTTTTGTACCATTTTATGACATTCAACTAAATCTTCACTTTTTCCAGATTGAGAAATAATAAAAACTAATGCTCTTGAAAAATCAAATTTTGATTCTTCTAAAGTTATTATAGACGGAGGCATGCTGTATGTTGGTAAACCAAGATATTTTGCAAACATATAAGACAAATAAAGAGCAGCACAATCCGAAGTACCTCTTGCAACAGTAACAACATAATCAATTTTTTTTTCTGATATTAAACTTGATATTTCCTGGTAGTTATTTTTATCATTTAAGCTAAAATGATTTATTTTATTTGGAATTGAGAGTGCTTCAGATAAAACTTGAGAGCTAGACATCAATTTTTTTTCCTCTTAAGTAAACTTCTTTAAGATTAAATTCTTTATCCAAAATAAGAAAATTACTTAAAAAATTTTTTTGAATTATACCAACATTATCTAGATTCATATATTTAGAAGCATTGTAACTAGTTAAAGCAACTGCTTCTTCTAACGAAAAGTCCATTGAAATTAAATTTTTAAAAGTTTGATCCATAGTAACAATACTTCCTGCTAAAGTACCATCAGACTTAATTTTTGCTGAATTATTTTCCTTTTTTATGAAATTTTTTGCAAAAATATATTCACCATCATTGAGTCCGCTAGCATTAATAGAATCTGTTATTGCATACAGCCCAGGAATACATTTTTTTGCAATTTTGATTGCTTCTTTACTAACATGAATACTATCACAGATTATTTCTGCATATTTTCCTTTTGAAAGAGCCGCTGATAAAACTCCTGGAGATCTATGATCATTACCAGACATAGCATTATACAAATGTGTAAAACCAACTTCATTATCTTTCATAATTTTATCACAGCAAGAAAAATCTGCTAAAGTGTGACCAAATTGAACCTTAATATTTAAATCTATTAAGTCATTTATAAATTCTTGCATCCCATCAATTTCAGGAGCTAAAGTAATGATTTTTACATCGGAAATTTCAAGAATTTTTTTTATAAAATTCAAAGATGGTTTTTCAGTTAAATTTGGTTGAGCACCAAGTTTATTAGGATTAATAAAAGGTCCCTCCAGATGGATACCAAGAATATTATGATTATCATTCTTAATTTCATTAAATCCTTTTAATGCTGAAATAGTATTTTCTAGGGTATTAGTCCAAGTTGTTGGCATAATTGAAGTTGTACCATGCATCAGATGATATTTTGACATTTCAATAATTGATTTCGATCCCTCCATTACATCAAAGCCATTACCACCATGACAATGGAGATCAATAAAACCAGGAATTATAATATTATTATAATCATCAGAATCCTTTATTTTTAACTCACTAATTTTTTCACTGAAATATACATCACCAATATAGGAAGAATTATAATTGATAATTTTTCCACTAACTTTATTTTGATCTGTCATCTAAATTTAATATCTTATATAGTAATTTGTTGATTTTTTAAAAAATTAATAAAACTTATAAGTGAGGATTAATCTTACTAAATTTTTTCTCTAATTTATCATTATTTTTTTTAGCATTTGGCATATTTACACTGATATAGAATGGAAACAATTTTTCATTTTTTAAGATATTTGCAACTTCAATTAAAATTGAATTTAAAATAAAAGATCCTGTAATTGTTGAAGCTGGTCCAACCATGTTATCTTTAATATTGATAATTGCATCACCTGGCGGTATCTTATTATCGATAAATATATCCGTTATTTCAAATAATCTTTTATTCAATTTAGATAGAGGAGCTTGTTTTGAGTATTTTACGGATGTTAGTGAAATAGTTTTTATTTTCTTTTTCTTAGCAATCAAAGCTGCTTCAACTGGAGCGTGATTGACACCTGAATTAGATACAATCATCAAAATATCTTTGCTACTAATTTTATATTTAGCTAGAGCTTTTTTTGCAATATTTGGAGTTCTTTCTAAAGCAGTAGCCTTTCTTGCGCCTTTTTTAAAACTGAGATCATCATCTCTTATTGGACATGCAGCAGCAAAACCACCTGCTCTATGAAATGACTCTTCTCCAAGTAACCTAGAATGTCCAGTTCCAAAAATATATAATTGCCCACCTTTTTTATATGATTTACTAATTAACTTAGCACACTGTAAGAATTTTTTTTCTTCTTCTTTTAATATCTTCTTTAAAATTGAATTAATTTTTGATGAATAGGATCTTGTTAATTTACTCATTTGAATTTTATACAATATGCTAGGGCAAATATTGCCCTAGCAAAATAATGTAATTATTTGTATTCTTCTAACTCTTCAGCTGCTTCAGCTACTAAATCTGCAGCATCTCCTTCACCAAGAATTGCACCTTGGATCATAGAGTTCATAACAGTTTGAAAGGCTTTATAATCTACAAATAGTGGCTCTGGTCCACCATCGCCAATCGCATCAATAAACATCATCCAATAATCTTCATTGTATGGAGCTTCATTTCCAATTTGAGGATATTGCATAATTGGTGTTAGACCCCAATCAGTATCTAGACTGTATTGAGAGTCACCTGATGTGATTATACTAGCTAATTCCATTGCTTCTTTTTCAACACCTGTGTTTGAGAAAACTGCAACACTATCAGTGATTAAAAGCGTACCTTGACTTCCTTGTGGTCCTGCTGGAATTCTAACTGTTTTAACATCTAGACCTTCCTTATGCTGACCTCTACCCCAAGGTCCATTAATATACATAGCAATTTTTTCATCATTAAATAGTTCTGTTAACTGAGATCTCTCCCAAGCTAAAGGACCTTCCTGAGCAACGTTTGCTAACTTTCCATAAAACTCTAATGTTTCAACAGTATTAGATGAATTCAAAGTTATTTCATTTGTCATTGGATCAATAACTTGTCCTCCATTACTGTATAGGTAGTTTAAGAATTGGTGCATAGTATTATCAAAATCTTTGCCAGCTAGTCCAATTCCTGCTGCTCCATCAACATTTTTTGTTACAGCTTCAGCCATTGAATATAATTCATCCCAAGTTTGTGGACCTTCACATGCAACGCCTGCTTTTTCTAAAAGACCACAATTCATGAAAAGTGCTTTAGTTGAAAACGCATGAGGGAAACCCCAAGTTTTACCCATGTGTGTAACTGTGTTTAGGATACCTGGTTGATACATTGCTTTTTGAGAAGCAGGTATATTTGTTTCTAAAATATGTCCGTTTTCTGCAAGACCTTTTAGAGTTCTTGATCCAACATATGAAAATGCAACAGGATCACCTGCAATAGCAAGATTGATTACTTTATCCTGACATGTTCCCCAAGGAACAGCCTCTAAAGTTACAGTAACTCCAGGATTGTCTTCCATGTACTTATCAGCTATTTCAACATAATTAGGTCTAAGCTCACCGCCACAAAATACTCCGTGTACTTCAGCAGCATAAGTTTTAAAACCAACTAGTGAAAGTATAGCTATTGTAAGAAATGAAGATAGTTTTTTGAAATTCATAATTCCTCCATTTAAATATAAAAAAGAGATAACATTAACTGGCTCTATGAAGCAAGTTAGTTTTTGGGTATTTTTCTAGTTTTTTACTGCCCCAGAAGTGAGTCCAGCAACAATATATTTCTGTAGAAAAAGGAAAATTATTAAGACGGGAGCAATCCCAACAAGAGAGGCTGCCATCATTTCATTCCATTTGACTGTTGTGTAGCCAATAAATTCATACAGCCCTGAAGGGATAGGCATATATTCTTTTTTCTGATTAAATGTAATCGCAAATAAGAATTGTTGAGCATAAGATCCTATAAAAGCGTATATTCCAACAACTACCAGACCAGGTGTACTAAGTGGTGCGATTATGTGTCTGAGTATTTGTACTCTTGAAGCCCCGTCAACAAAAGCTGCCTCTTCTAAATCTATTGGTATTTTCTCAAAGTAAGACTTTAGCAACCAAATTGCAGTTGGAATTAAAAAAGCAACACCGGGAACAATCATAGCTTGATATGTATTTAGCAAACCAAATGTTCTTAATACTTTATAGAGAGGAATTAATAAAACTGCCCCTGAAAACATATTAATTGCTAATAAAATATAGAGTGAAGAATTTTTAAAAGGAAATTTAAAACGTGCATAAGAGTAAGCTGCAGGAATTACAAAAAGTAAAGTAATAATAGAAGTTACTGAGGCAAGAAAAAAACTATTAAAAATATATCGTGGAAGCAT
This sequence comes from uncultured Alphaproteobacteria bacterium, assembly GCA_902541435.1. Classification (GTDB taxonomy): domain Bacteria; phylum Pseudomonadota; class Alphaproteobacteria; order HIMB59; genus CACPNW01. The sequence goes on along the minus strand of CACBQR010000021.1, from coordinate 8,858 downwards.
TGGTACTGTATTCCACATTTCTCTATAGGCCCAAAAAGATAAATCATCTGAATAAAATTGATATGGAGATCTAAATAAATGATCTAAAGGTCGAAGCGATGCATAAAACATTTCGACAAAAGGCAAAAGAATAAAAATCATAAAGATTAATATTCCAAAATATAATAATATCTTTTCGTATATATTATATTTATCCAATTTAGTTTTTTACCGCACCTGCGGTAAGTCCCTCAACTATATACTTTTGTAAAAATACAAATAATAATAAAACAGGCAACATTCCTACTAAAGCAGCTGCCATCATCTCATTCCATTTAACACTTTGATATCCTATAAATTCATATAACCCTGTTGGAATTGGCATGTATTCTTTTTTCTGATTAAATGTAATCGCAAATAAGAATTGTTGAGCGTATGCACCTATAAATGCATAAATACCAACTACAACTAATCCAGGTGTGCTTAAAGGAGCTATGATGTGTCTGAGTATTTGTACTCTTGAAGCCCCGTCAACAAAAGCTGCCTCTTCTAAATCTATTGGTATTTTCTCAAAGTAAGACTTTAGTAACCAAATTGCAGTTGGAATTAAAAAAGCAACACCGGGAATAATCATAGATTGATAACTATTTAATAAACCTAAAGTCCTTAACAATTTGTATAGAGGTATTAAAATTACTGCTCCTGAAAACATATTAATTGCTAAGAGTATGTATAAGCTCGTATTCTTAGCTGGAAATTTAAAACGTGCGTATGCGTAAGCTGCAGGAATAACAAAAATAAGAGTTAGTATAGCAACACAGGAAGCCAGAAAAAAACTATTAAAGATATATCTTCCAAGCATTGGTACCGTATTCCACATTTCTTGATAAGCCCAAAAAGATAAATCATCTGAATAAAATTGATATGGAGATCTAAATAAATGATCTAAAGGTCGAAGCGATGCATAAAACATTTCGATAAAAGGCAAAAGAATAAAAGTCATGAAGACAAAGATGCCAAAATAGATCAATATTTTTTCAAAAGGATTATATTTATTCATGAGAAATTTTCTTATTAATTCTAGCAAGCAAAGCTAGATAAAAGCCTGCAAATAACATTAATAAAATCATTACAACTACAGCTCTAGCAGCCCCTCTTCCAAATTTATAATTTCCTAATGCTTGCTTATAGGTGTCGATAATTAATGTAGTTGTAGAACCTCTTGGACCACCTTCTGTCAATATCCAAATTATTTCAAATGAGTTGAATGTCCAAATGGCAGATAATAATGACATTGTAATAATTACTGGAGTGATTTGAGGTAATGTAATTTTAAAAAATCTATCCCATCTTGAAGCACCATCACAATAAGCAGCTTCGTATAAATCTCTTGGCACACCCTGCATTGCAGCTAGAAAGAAAACGGTTACCATTGGTGTTCCAACCCAAACATCTGCAATTATTGTAGAAATAAAGGCACTTTGTTTGTAAGCAAGAAACCCAAAAGGACCGTCCAAAATACCAGTTCGCATACCAACACCAGCGATAATTCCAAAATAACCGTTATATAACCATAACCAGCCGAGCATACCAATTGCAATTGGAACCACCCATGGAGGCATTACAAGTACCCTGAAAATTGATCTTCCTTTTAAATTAGCATTAAGTAAAACAGCTCCAATTAAACCAATAATAAGTTTTAAAGAGACCGAAAAAAACATCCAAACAAATGTTCTAGTCACTATTCCATTAAATTTTTTACTAGAAAACATTTTTTGATAATTTTCTAACCCAACATAATCTTCTCCTGCTAAGCTAGAATTTGTAAAAGATAATCTAATTGTTTCTAATAATGGCCAAGCAACTATAAGAATTATATAAAGAGCGGCAGGAGCAATTAGTGCATATGCTATATATGTTTGGGCGGTATATGATTTTAATTTTTGATTCATAATTACTAATTTAATAGGGAGTCGAACTTATCCCAAGTGCTTGTTAAGTCAATTACTTTACCAGTATTTCTAGCTTCGTCAATTTTCATAGCAACAATTCCTGCCTCCATACACTCTATTACACCAACTGGTAATTCTTTATTATTTTTTAATAAATAATTATTAATGTCTTCAGCCATCATGCTATCTGCGCCATAATGACCTTTAATTTCTTTTCCAAAAGCTGCTCCATAATCTTCATCAATAAGTACATTATTATTTTCATCATGAGCTTTCATAAATCCTTTAACAAAATCTCCCTCAATCATTCCCGCAGATCCTATGACTGCAAATCTTCGAAATTCGTCTGGAACTTTCATATTAGTGTGAAAAGATAGTACTGCTTTATTTGCATATTCTATTATTGCTACTTGATGATCGACAATATCAGCATCACTATCAAAAACATTTGATTTTGACTCCCAACCTTTCAGTCTGTCTTTTGTATATTGTTCATGAGAACCCTCTGGAAGATTTTCGGGTATAAAAGATCTTCTTGAACCAAAACTAGCAACTTTAATTGGTCTGCTCTTCGTAATCATTGAATAAAAGTCAATGTCATGACAACATTTTTCCAGCATAAAGCCTCCAGAATATTTTTGTTTTCTTCTCCAGTTTCTCATAAAAAAAGCACCGTGCGAAGGTACGATATGTTCTGAAGCTTCAATCGATATTATATTTCCAATAGCATTTTGATCTAATAATTTTCTCACAGATCTTGCTTGCTGTGAATATCTTAGAACTAAGCCAACTATAATTCTTTCTTTGCCATATTCTTTTATTAATTTTGCTAACTTAAAAGTTTCTTGTTCGCTTATTACTATAGGTTTCTCAGCAAATATTTGTAATCCTGCTCTTAATCCAAGCTTAATATGATCTAAATGTAAATGATTAGGGGACCCAATCATTAACATATCTAGTTTCTCTCGATCCAACATTTCGTTTAAACTTGAATATGATTTATTTGGAAAAAAATTATTTTTCTCAGCAAAATCTTTACCTATTGGCTGAGGATCTACATAAGCAACCATTTCAAAATTTGGATTAACTTTTGAAAATTCATTATAAACACCTGCTGTCCTACTCCCAAAACCGACTGCGCCTATTTTCATATTTATTTTACTTTAACATTAAAAATTGTGATATCGCCAGCCTAATTTTTTTAAAAAATCCATAGAATTTAGAAGTGCTGAACGAAATTCTATCCATTTTCTTGAAATTTTTCCTTTCCATGCAACTTCTGATAAAGTTGCTAATCTTGGGTTGATCATTTGATCAAAAAATTTTTTATCTGTAATTGTCTCTGACCACAGTTGACCTTGTAACCCTTTTATCAATTCTGATTTATTTATATCTTTTATTGGGTCCCATTCATAAATATCTTTTACTTCTATAGTTGCAGCCCAACAAATACCTCTTTCTTCAGTTGAGTTATTATAAGCCATATCAAAATATGTTTTTTGACCAGGACAAAGTATTGTTTCAAATCCCTTATTTGTAGTTTCTTTTGCAACATCTGAATGCTCCCATGAAAAGATTAAACATGATTTATCAATTTTTCCAGCACTTCCACCCACACCATGATCGATATGAGGAGAAACTGCCGCCTCATTCCATGCAGCTGTTCTTTTATTTTTTGATTTTAGAAAATCTATTAAAAAATTCATATAGTAATCTTGATATTCCTCTTGTGATTTAATATTATTTTTTTTCATAAACTCGATAATTGCTGGAGAACCTTCCCACGCATTACTTGGTCTTTCATCAACACCAACATGAATTACATCATATGAGAAAATATCACTTACTTCATTCAACATATCTTTTAAAAAAGTTACAGTTTTTTCTAAGGAAGGATTTATTGTATTATTCTTATACGAACCAACATCTTCACTAACTATATTTGAAGACTGTTCTCTAAGTTCTGGCATGATTTCTAGTAATGCCCAAGAATGTGCTGGTAAATCAATTTCAGGCATAATCTCGATATTTAATTTTTTTGCATATATAATTAAATCTTTGATATCTTCATGTGAGTAATATCCGCCGTATTTATCATAACCACTTCCGTACAATGGTGGTATTTTAAAATTATATCCTCTGTATCCTCCATTTAATGCTAGGTCTGGATATTTTTTAATTTCAATTCTCCATGCTTCATTATCTGTTAAATGCCAGTGAAATCTATTAAGTTTAAATAATGCCATGTAATTAAATAAACGTTTGATTTCATCAATAGTATAGAATTGTCTTGCACAATCGAGATGCATTCCTCTCCATTGAAATTTTGGATTATCGTGTATTGTACAAATTGGAAGCTTTGTTTGATAGAAATCAATTAAATGAACTAAAGATATAAGACCATATAGCTTTCCACCATAATTATTATATTTAATCTCAATATTATCTTCTGTTATCTGAATAAAATATTGATCGTTTAATAACTGATCATCTTTATTAAAGAAAATTGGAAATCCTTTTTCAGAAGTAAAATTAATATCCAATTTGGAAATAATATTTTGTAAATTAGAAATAATTTCAATTTCCGTATTTAGATTAAATGTTTTGTTTTCAATATATATAAATTCATTTTGTAAATGAATTTTTTCTGGCTCGGGAATAATAGGTATAAAATTTTTTGTTCTTAAATCTTCATAAGTTTTCTTTTTAATTGGTTTTTGAAATATCAAATCTGAAACATTTATATTTAATTTACTATTGTTTAATGTATCAATAATGAAAATACCTTCCGGACCACACGAAAGGTTGAAGTTACCAATTTTAGGAATTTGTAAATCTAATAAAATTGTATTTTTTTTTATAGATAACTCGTAATAACGTCCAATTTGCTTAGTTATTTCACCTCCTGATATAGATTTTATTGAATAAACTAATGAGAAACACAATTTTAAATTTGGATCTACTAATTTATCATCAAGAATAATTTTTAATTTATTTTCATTTGTAAAAGATATATTAATTTGATTAGTCATAACTAGTAATTATATGAGTTTTAAAGATATATTTAATATAGACGCAGAAGTAAAGGAAAGTGCTCATGCAAGAGTAAATTTAATTGGTGAACATACCGATTATACTGGTGGATATGTTATGCCTACACTTTTATCTTTTAAAAATACCATTGAGATATCTCAAAATAATTCTAATGAATTCACAGTTTATTCTCAACATTTTAAAGAGAAAAAAACATTTAATGATTTCAAAAAATCAATCAACAATGAGTGGGTTGATTATATAAAAGGTTGTTTGCATATTTTTTTTGATGAAAATAAGATTTCATCTAGATTTTTAAGCATTTTTATTTCATCTGATATACCTTTAGAAAGAGGTATTTCATCATCTTCAGCATTGTGTGTTGCTACACTAAAAGCACTAAATACTTTTTTTGAAACAAAAATCAAAGATCCAGAAATTGCAAAATTAGCAAAGAAAGTAGAATTCAACTATATAGGTGTTTCTGGTGGAATAATGGATCAAATGGTTTCTTCTATTGGTATTCATGGCAAAGCATTTTTTATGAATTGTAAGAATTTAGAATACGAACTTATTAATTTTCCAGAAAATTGGAAATTTTGTTTGATTGACTCTGAAGTACAACGAAATTTAAGAGATAGCTCTTATAATGAAAGATTTGCTGAACTCCAAGAGGCTGAAAAAAACCTTGGTGTAGAATATTTGGGTGAAGTTAAAAAAGAAAATTTTCAAAAAAATAAATTTGACAATAATACTATAGCAAAAAGAGCAAAGCATGTAGTTTTTGAAAATGATAGAGTGATTAATGCGAAAAAAAATTTAATAGAAAATAATATTCAGGAGTTTGGAAAATTAATGAATGAAAGTCACGTATCATATTCTAAAGATTTTGAAGCATCTACTTTAGATGTTGATTTAATTGTTCAGAAATCAGTTGAATGTGGTGCTTTAGGCGCCAGATTGACAGGCGGTGGATTTGGTGGTTTTACAGTTTCATTAATTGAAAGAAATAATTTTAGTAATTGGTATAGTAAAATATTAAATTTTTATCCTGCTGAAAAAATCTTCGAAGTCAATTAGGGTTTTAATAACCTTCTAAGCTTACCCTCAGTGACATCATGATCAATATAACATCCTTGTAGATATCTAAAACCAGTATTTGGATCAAATTTAGTTCTTCCATGTAATAATCTCAGGTTATCAAACATTGCAATCATTCCTTTAGATAATCTAAATTTAATTTTGAAATCATCAGAGTTACAAAGTTTGAACATATATTTTCTAGCCTTATAAAAGAGATCAAGATTATATTCCTCTAATAATGGAACATAATCAAGTCTTCCACTAAATCGTATTTGTCTAAAGTTATTATTATGGTCTAGTTCAATTAATTTTGCTTCATCAACTAAAATAGTATCAATATCTGTAAATTTAAAAGTAACATTAGTTTCAGTTAATACTTTATAAAATTCAGGTTGGTTATGTTTTAAAAAATTTGCAACACTAAAACCATCAACTAAACTTGAGTCTCCTCCTGTAGATTCATTAGCAATACAATGAAGTAATTGAATTCCAGGAACAGGCTTTCTATATGGGTTATCTGAATGCGATGTTAACTCTAATGCAGTATAGGCAAGATCATTTGGATTTGGCTTAGAGACAACGTTAAATAATTTTCCAAAATTTGTTGCTCGAACTGGGCCTAATTTTTCAGCAAAATTTATAACTTCATTTTCTTCTGCTTTTGTATTTTCGATTATTACATAACCGTATTGATAAAATACTTTAAGCATATTGATAAGTTCCTTTTTATTCTCAAAGATTTTATTATTATCAAAAATTTCTAAATTTTGTTCACTGACATTCCATATTTTTTTTTCAGGTATGACATCAATATTATTGATTTCATTATAAAGATCATCGATATTAAAAGATCCTTTTGCTCCATCACTAAATTCAACATTTAATATATTTTCGTTAACATTATGAGAATTTATAAATAGATTATCATCTAAGAGGCTTGGTTCATATAAACGTTGTAGATTATTTTGGTCTACAAATTCACTCCCATTTAATCTTTCACGAAGCCAAATACTATGAAGTTTAAACTCTGATAATTTTCCTTCATTAATAGAAATTATTTTTTTTCCCATTTTAATTTATTAATTAATATTTAAATTTGTGTAAATTATAAAATATAGTTAAAAATTAAAAAATGGTTGAGAAATAAATGATTAATTATTCTCCTAGTAGAGAATCATCCAAAACTCTAGTTTCATATGCTGAATAAGAATGCCAGCCATGTACTGTTTGATCAAAATCAATTACACTACCTGTCATTAATCCAGATTCTTCTGAGCACATAAAAGCTAATCCCTTTGCTACATCAATAGGTTTAATCAATCTGTTAAAAGGAACTTTTTTTTCTTCATCTTGTAACCAATTAGGATTTTTTTTATGAACTCTTGTTTGAATATCATGTTCAGCAGGAGTATCCGTCCATCCAATATTTAAGGCGTTTACTCTTATTTGATAACTAGCGACAGAATTTGCAATATTTTTTGTCATTGTTGCTAAAGCAGCTTTTGATCCACTATAAGCAACAATAAATGGCATACCACTATACATTGCCATAGATAATACATTTGCAATTGTTCCTTTGTTCTTATCTCTAATCATTATTTTAATTGTCTCTTGCATTAATATGAAAGGTGCACGGGTATTTATGTTATAATTATTTTCATAATTTTCTAGAGTAGCACTTAAAATTGTTCCTCTTTCTGTGTATCCTGCAACATTAATTAAAGAATTTATTGTTCCAAATTTTTTATCAGTCTCCAAAACAATTTTTTTGCAATCAACAACATTTTTAAGGTCTGCTTTTATATACAAACACTCAGTGCCTAATTTTTCAATCTGATTTTTAACTTCAAGACCTTTATTTTCTTGTCTCCCACAAATTGTAATTGCTTTAGCACCTCTGCTTGCTAATAATCTCGCTGTTTCAGCACCACTACCTTGTGTACTACCTGTAACTATAATGACCTTATCTTTAAATTGTTCATTCATAGAATTTATCTATAACTAAAATTTTGGTTTTACAACTTTATTTAATTTTACTGATTTAGTAGCTGAATTCGCAAGAATTAAAGCATTCTTTCCATCTTCAAAAGTGACTGATGTATTTTTTTTATTTTTTATTGATTTAATAAATTGATCTAATTGTATTTGATAAGCATCTTTGTATCTTTCGATAAAAAAATTTTTAATAGGTTTTTTTGCAAATGATAAATTTTGATTATAGTAATTGATATCATTATTTGGAACATTATCAGAAATTAACATTCCATTACTTCCAAATACTTCGAGTCTTTGATCATAACCATAGACGGCTCTTCTTGAATTATTTATATGAACTAAAACTCCTTTTTTTGATTTCATAAAACACATAGTTGTGTCATAATCATTGGTAACCTTAAAATCATTAGAGACATTTACAGAACCTTGTGCAAAAACTTCTACAATTGGATCATTATTAAGAATAAATCGTGCCAAATCAAAATCATGTATTGAACAATCTCTAAAAATTCCACCCGATTGTTTTAAATAATCAATACCAGGTGGAGAAGGGTCTCTACTTGTGATTACAATCATTTCAATTTTACCAATCTTTCCTGATAGAACCTCACTTTGTACTTTATTATGATTAGGATCAAATCTACGATTAAAACCAATTTGAATATTTGGTTTATATTTTTTAATTTTTTGCCAACATTTATTTACTTTATTTATATCTAAATCAATTGGCTTTTCACATAATATAGCTTTATTACATTCTGCTCCTAGAGAAATATAATCTGTATGAGTCGGGGTGGCAGAAGCAATTAAAATAGC
>CACBQR010000020.1 GCA_902541435.1 uncultured Alphaproteobacteria bacterium | reverse complement strand
TATAGAATTACCTATTATTTTGAAGTTTTGGGCAATAAAAAGTAGATCTTCCATATTGAATGATCTTTCTAACCTCATCACCGTGTATTTTTTTTCCTTCTTTATTATAAACCTTAAAATTAGACTGAAAATTTCCTAATGTTCCATCTGTAGACCTATAATCTCTTATACTCGACCCACCATATTTAATTGCCTTCTTTAAAATTTTTCTAGTAGATTTAATTAGTTTCATAATGAGACTAATTTCTAAATCTTTACCCAACGTAAGTGGTGAAATTTTGGAGTCAAATAGAATTTCCGATGCATAGATATTACCTATACCAGCAATTAATTTTTGATTGAGTAAAATCTGCTTTATTGGAACTTCAGATTTTGAAATTTTTTCAAATATCATTTGTGCGGTAAGTTTTGGACTTAGTGCATCTACGCCCAAGCTCAAGATATACTTGTGTTTTTGTAGATCTTTTGTTTGTACTATATCTATAAATCCAAATTTCCTTGGGTCATGATAAACAAGTATCCTTTTACTTAAAAAGTAAAGTACAAAATGATCATGTTTTATTGTTTTGTAGCTTTTATTGACAGTTTTTAATCTTCCTGACATTCCTAGATGTATTATCAGAGAATAATCTTTATCTAAATCTATGATAATCAACTTTGCTATGCGTCTTAGGTTGGATATCTTAGAGTTACGTAGTATATTAATTATATTATTAGGGATTTTAAAACGAAGTTTTGATGTATGAATTTTGACATTAGATATTTTTTGATTCAATATTATACTAAGTCCTTTAACTGTAGTTTCAACTTCAGGTAATTCTGGCATAATGAAAAAAGATTATAATTTTGGTTATACAAAAGTAAATTCAAAACAAAAGACTAAACTTGTTCAGAGTGTATTTTCAAGTGTAGCTCCAAGGTACGATATAATGAATGATTTAATGAGTTTAGGTATGCATAGATTGTGGAAAAGAAGGTTTGTAGAGACTCTGGATCTAAAAGAAAATGAAATTGTTTTGGATGTCGGTTCTGGTTCTGGTGATATTGCTATCGAAATTTTAAAAGAAAATTTACCAACTAGTCTTTATCTTGTGGATTTAAATAAAGAAATGTTATTAGAGGGAAGGAAGAGATTAAAAAAACAAAAAAATATTAAATATTTTATTGGTAATGCTGAAAGGTTAAATTTTGAAAATAATTTTTTTGATAAATATACTATTTCTTTCTGCTTAAGAAATGTAACCGAATATTTATTATCTATAAAAGAGGCTTACAGAGTTCTTAAACCTGGTGGTAAATATTGTTGCTTAGAATTTAGTACTCCCAAATCATCTTTGATATCAAGTTCATATAAAAATTATAAATCAAAGATTTTACCTCTGTTAGGAGAAATAGTTGCCAAAGATAAGAATGCTTATAACTATTTGAGTGAAAGTATTGATTTATTTCCATCACAAGAAGAGCTTAGTACAAATCTACGTGATTGTGGATTTATCAATGTCGAAACAATTAATCTATTTAATGGAATTGTAGCAATACATACCGGTTATAAACTGTAATGAATAAAATTTTGATAATAATAACTGGCTCTATCGCTGCATCTCGATGTAAAGAAATTATTACTTTGTTTAATATTAATGAAGTAAAAATTAGCTGCATTCTAACTAAAGAGGCAAAGAAATATTTACGAATATCAGATATTAAAAAATTACTTAAAAATAGAATATTTACTGATGAAGATGAAAAAAAAAATAAGATGCTTCATATTAATTTATCAAGAGATAATGATATAATAGTTGTATGTCCAGCTACAGCCAATTCTATCGCGAAGTTTGCTAATGGATATGGAGATAATTTAGCTTCTAATACATTACTTGCTTCAAATAAAAAAATTTTGTTTGTCCCCGCAATGAATAGCTTTATGTGGCATAATAAAATTAATCAAAAAAATGTGAGATTATTAAAAGATAGTGGTCATGAGTTTATTGGCCCAAAAGTAGGAAATCTAAAATGTGGAGAATTTGGTTTAGGTAGAATTGATGACTCAAAAAATATAGTAAATATAATTTCAAGTAGATTAGAGAATATTAATTTATTAAAAAATAAAAAATGCCTGGTAACTGCAGGACCAACAATTGAAATGATTGATCCAGTTAGATTTATTTCAAATCAATCTTCTGGAAAACAAGGTTATGAAATTGCTTCACAACTTGTTTTATATGGAGCGAATGTAACCTTGATATCTGGGCCAACAAATTTAGATCCTCCACCAAATTTGAAATTTATTCAAATAAAATCAGCAAACGAAATGTATCAAAAAATTAGAAAATTTTCTAAAATTGATATAGGAATTTTTACTGCTGCGGTATCTGATTTCAAAAATAAAAATGCTAATAAATCCAAGATTAAAAAAAATAAAAAATTAAATATTAGTCTCCATAAGAATATTGATATTTTAGAAAAAATTGGAAAAAGTAAAACTCAAAGGCCTAAATTTTTAGTAGGTTTTGCAGCTGAAACAGGAGGTATTAACAATGCCAAAAAAAAATTAGCCAATAAAAATTGTGATATGATTGTTTACAATAAAATCGATAATAAAAATAAAGTTTTTGGCTCAGATTATAATAGAATATCGATAATTACAAAAAACCAGACAAAAAAATATAAGAAAATGACAAAGGTAAATTGTGCAAAGCAAATTATAAAACAAATTTATAATGCTATATAAGATTATGAATAATTACACAGAAGAAGAATATAAAATTTTCAGTAGATTATTTATTTTAAAAGAATTTTCTGAAGAAAACCTAAAAAAATTATCAAACATAAAAATTGGTATAGTGGGTATGGGAGGTATAGGATGTCCTTTAAGTCAATATTTGGTAAACTCTGGAATTAAAGAATTATTAATAGTAGATGGAGACATTGTTGAAAAAAGTAATCTTAATAGACAAATTTTGTTTAATTTAAATGATATTGGAAAAAAAAAGGTTGATGTAGCAAAGTACAAATTAAAATTTATCAATACTGAATGTAAAATTAATACTATTGATGAATATATTAATTCTTTAAACTTAAATTCTTTAAAAGAATGTTCTATAATTGTCGATGCAACTGATGATTGGTTCATTTCTAAATTATTAAATGAATATTGTATTAAAAATTCAATCAATTTTTTATATTCCTCTGCATTAAGGCACGATTTACAAATAATTCTTTTCAATAATTCAAATAAAAATAATCATCTATGTTTAAATTGTATATTTCCTAATAAAGATGATGTTGATCTTCCCAGATGTAGCGTAGTAGGTATTTCAGGTATTTCTGCAGGGTTAGCAGGTTTGATTGCTGCTCAAAAAATAATAAATTATTATTTAAATTTAAAGGATGAAACTAACATAATGACAATTTCTGATGGAAAAAAATTAAGCATTGATAATATTGTTATTAAAAGTAAACACGATTGTTATTTAAAATCAGTTTAAGTTAATTTATAAATACATAAAAAAAGTTTAATTAAAATTATGAAACAAAATTCATTTACCTACGACCAATTAATTGATTGTGCAAAAGGTGATCTTTTTGGAAAAGGGAATGCTCAGCTTCCAATGCCTCCAATGCTAATGTTTGATAGAATTACTTCAATAAATGAGACTGGTGGAGAATTCTCTAAAGGTGAAGTTATTGCAGAATTAGATATTAAAGAAGACTTATGGTTTTTTGAATGTCATTTTAAAGATGATCCAGTAATGCCAGGTTGTTTAGGTTTAGATGCTATGTGGCAATTGCTCGGTTTTTATTTAGGATGGCTTGGCCAACCAGGGAAAGGTAGAGCTTTAGGAGTTGGTGAAGTTAAGTTTACTGGTCAGGTTTTACAAAAAGTAAAAAAAGTAACTTACCATATATCTCTTAAAAGACTTATACTAAGAAAATTGATTTTAGGAGTTGGAGATGGTATTTTAAAAGCTGACGATGAAACAATTTATGAAGCTAAAGACATGAAAGTCGGTTTATTTTCACCTGAGAAATAAGTAATGAATAGAGTAGTTGTAACAGGCTTAGGTATAGTATCATGCATTGGTAATGATCAATCGGATGTTACAGATAGTCTTAAAAATTTGAAATCTGGTATAACAAGTGCTGAAGAGTATGAGGAGTTTTCTTTTAGAAGTCTTGTACACGGTAAACCAAATATAGATATAAGTAACGAAATTGATAGAAGATTACTAAGGTTTATGGGTGATGGAGCTGCCTACAACTATATTGCGATGAAAGATGCTATAGACGACTCAGGACTAGAGGATAGTGATATTTCAAATGAAATGACTGGTATAATTGTTGGATCAGGTGGTCCATCTACACAAAATTTATTTAAGTCTTCTGAAATTGGAAAGAGTTCGGGTTCAAAAAAAATTGGACCATTTATGGTGCCAAGAGCAATGTCTAGTACAAATTCTGCAACTCTTGCGACTCCTTTTAAAATTAAAGGAGTTAACTATTCAATTACTTCTGCATGTTCTACAAGTTCACATTGTATTGGTAATGCGTACGAACTAATTCAGATGGGAAAACAAAATATTGTTTTTGCTGGAGGAGGTGAAGAGCTCCATTGGACTTTATCAATTTTATTTGATGCAATGGGTGCTTTATCATCGAAATATAATTCTACTCCAAACAAATCTTCAAGGGCATACGATGCAGATAGAGATGGTTTTGTAATCGCTGGTGGAGGTGGAACTTTAGTACTTGAAGAATTAGAGCATGCAAAAGCTAGAGGTGCAAAAATATATGGTGAAATAACAGGATATGGAGCGACCTCAGATGGATACGATATGGTACAGCCTTCTGGAGAAGGAGCAGAAAGATGTATGAAGCAAGCATTAAAAAATATTGATGGTAAAATTGATTATATAAATACACATGGAACAAGCACTCCAATAGGAGATATAAAAGAATTGGAAGCAATCAAAAATGTTTTTGGCTCAAATATTCCTAAAATGAGCTCAACAAAATCTTTGACTGGTCATTCTTTAGGGGCAACTGGTGTGCATGAAGCAATTTATAGTTTATTGATGATGAAAAATAATTTTATTAGTGGTTCTGCTAATATTGAAAATCTCGATAATAGTGCCAAAGATTGTAATATTCTTTTAAAAACAGAAAATGACGTTGAAATTGAGCATGTTATGTCAAATAGTTTTGGTTTTGGCGGTACAAATGCAACATTAGTATTTTCAAAATATCATGCTTAGAAATAAAAAAGGTTTAGTATTTGGTATTGCAAATAATCATTCGATTGCATGGGGAATAGCAAAACAACTATCTGAAAATGGTGCTGAAATAGCCATTGGTTATCAAAATGAAATATTATTGAAGAGGGTGAAACCACTTTCTGAAGAAATTAATTCGAAAATATTAATAGAATGTGATTTTAATAAAGATAACTCAATAAACAAATCTGTAGAAATTATAAAAAAAGAATGGGGCACAATTGATTTTATAATTCATGCTGTTGCATTTGCAGATAAGTCAGAGTTGAATGGAAGATATGTTGATACTACGAAGGATAATTTTATTAATTGTTTGGAAATATCATGTTTCTCTTTAACTAGTCTTGTAAGAAATTTTGAACCTATAATGAATAATGGAGGCAGTATTCTCACACTTACTTTTTATGGGTCAAATAAAGTAATACCAAATTACAATTTAATGGGAATTGCAAAAGCCGCTTTAGAAACAAGTGTAAAATACTTGAGTGTGGATTTAGGTACTAAAAATATTCGTGTTAATGCAATATCAGCAGGACCTATGAGAACAATTGCTGGTGCTGCAATAAATAATGCTAGGGAGGTGTTTAAATTCACAGAAGAACATTCAGCACTGAAACGAAATGCAAAACTAGATGAAATTGGTAAATCTGCTTTATACTTTATTAGTGATTTATCCTCTGCAGTTACTGGTGAAGTACATTATGTTGACTGTGGTTACAATATTATTGGAATGCCCAATAAGTTCTAGAATTTTCCCAATAAATCTAAAGGATTATCAACAAAAATACTATCAACACCTATGGAGAAAATATCATTAGCACTAGATAAATTTATATTTTTATCTGAATACACAGTTATTGCCATATTGGATTCTTTAATTTTTTTTATAATATCAGCCGTAACAAGATCTATATTTAATCCACAAATTTTTAAATCATGTTTAATCGATATGTTAATCAAATCATCAATATTATATTCATTAAAATCATCTAATAAAAAACCACGTATAGATTGGGGGTAAAGTTTTGAAATTTCTAAAATAGAAATCATATCAAATGAGGAGAAAAAAATATTTATTTGATTAATATTTTTTATAATTTTATATATTTGATAAACATTTTCTTTTTCAAAATTTTTATTAGGTTTTAATTCGATATTTAAATTTCCATTATTATTAACACACAAACTTAGAATATCTTCTAATTTTGGAACAAAAATATTTGTATTTTTTTTGTAAAAAAATTTTCCAGCATCAAATTTTTTTATGTTCTCATAATCATAATCAATTGCAAGTCCACTTCCATTAGTAGTTCTATCAAGTGTGTCATCATGTAATAAAATTGGAACTCTGTCTTTAGAAATCTTAACATCTATTTCTACAAAACTTAAACCTAAATGAAATGCCTTTAAGATAGATTCTAAAGTGTTTTCTGGACACAGATCTTTTACACCTCTGTGCCCAATTAATTTAGGTAATTTAAGCGTTTTCTTCTGCGTCAACTGCTTTCATTGAAAGTTTTATTTTCCCTCTGGAGTCGATATCCAATACTTTTACTTTAACGATATCTCCTTCACTAATAACATCTTCAACTTTCTCTACTCTTTCATTTTTTAATTGACTAATATGAACAAGACCATCTGTAGATCCCATGAAATTAACAAAAGCACCAAAGTCCATTATCTTTATAACTTTACCATCATAAATTTTACCAATCTCTGGCTCTTCGACAATACCTTTGATCCATTCTAATGCATCATTTCCAGATTTTTGATCTACAGCTGCAATACTCACTAAACCTTCATCATTAATTTCAATTTTAGCTCCAGTTGTTTCAGATATTTCTCTAATAACTGCTCCTCCTTTACCAATAACTTCTCTAATCTTATCTTTGTTTATTTGTAGATTAGTTATTGTTGGCGCGTATTGAGAAATCGATTGATTAGGTTTATCAATTGCTTTAGCCATTTCACCAAGTATATGGAAGCGTCCATCTTTAGCTTGCGCTAATGCTTCTTCCATAATTTCAGCTGTGATACTAGTTATTTTAATATCCATTTGTAATGAAGTTATACCTTCAGAAGTTCCTGCAACTTTAAAATCCATATCACCAAGATGATCTTCATCACCAAGTATGTCTGATAGTATCACATATTTATCATTCTCTTTAATTAAGCCCATCGCGATACCTGCTACTGGTCTTTCTAAAGGCACTCCTGCATCCATTAAAGACATTGAGGTACCACAAACAGTTGCCATAGAGCTAGATCCATTAGATTCTGTAATTTCGGACACAACTCTATAAGTGTAAGGAAACTTTTCTTTTGAAGGTAACATTGGATGAATAGCTCTCCAGGCTAATTTTCCATGTCCTATTTCTCTTCTACTGGTAGAACCTATTCTTCCAACTTCTCCAACAGAGTAAGGTGGAAAATTGTAATGAAGCATAAAATTCTCAGTATATTCACCATCAATTGCATCTATTCTTTGTTCGTCTTGCCCAGTTCCCAAAGTTGAAACTACAAGAGCTTGTGTTTCTCCTCTTGTAAATAATGCAGACCCATGAGTTCTTTCTAAAACTCCAGTTTCGCAAACAATTGGACGGACTGTTTTTGTATCTCTTCCATCAATTCTATTACCGGTATTAATTAATTCTCCTCTAACTATATCTTTTTCTACATTTTTTATTGCATCTGAAACCAATACTGGTGAGAGTGTTTCACTTACAAATTTTTCAGAAATTTCATTTCGTAACGAAGATAATTTTTCTGATCTTTTTTGTTTTTCAGTTATTTTATAAGCATCTATAAAATCTTTACCAAAGTCTTCGTTGATCTTAAATGGTAGATTTTTAATTTCTTCATCTTTTTCTTTAAGTTCCCAAGGTTCTTTTGCTGCTTTTTTAGCTAAGGAAATTATTGCTTCTATCACTGTTTTATAATTTTCTTGACCAAGAACTACTGCATCTAGCATTTGTTTTTCTGAAAGCTCGTGAGCTTCAGACTCGATCATTAGTACACCTTCCTTAGTTCCTGCCAATACTAATTCTAGTTTAGAATTTGATAATTGACTCTTACTCGGGTTAACAACAAACTCATCATCTATAAATCCAATCTTAATTGCTCCGAGCGGGCCTAAAAATGGCAAACCAGATAAAGTTAATGCAGCACTTGCTGCTACCATTGCTACAACATCTGAGTCATTTTCTTGATCATGTGATAATACAGTACAAGTAACTTGGGTCTCATTTTTAAAATCTTTATGAAATAAAGGTCTAACTGGCCTATCAATTAATCGAGAAACTAATGTTTCTTTTTCAGTTGGTCTAGCTTCTCTTTTAAAAAAACCACCAGGTATTTTTCCTACAGAATAGTATTTTTCTTGATAATTTACTGTTAAGGGGAAAAAATCCATATCAGGATTTGCTTCTTTTGCAGCAACTACATTACACATAACTGTTGTGCCGCCATAAGTGGCAATAACTGTTGAGTCAGCTTGTCTTGCTATTTTTCCAGTTTCTAATTTAAGTATTCTTCCAGCCCATTCAATTTCTACATTTTTCACATCAAACATAAATTTTATTTATCCTCTTTTTTTAACCTCTAATATTTAATTTTTTTATTAAATCTGAATATTCAGATTTATTTTTTTTAGATAAGTAGTTTAATAATTTTTTTCTTTTATTAACTAATGATACTAGTCCTCTTTTTGAATGATTATCTTTATTGTGAGTCTTAAAATGTTCAGTTAAATTTTTTATTCTTTCTGTTAAAACTGCTATCTGAACACCTGCTGATCCAGTATCTTTTTTATTTTTAGAAAATTCATTAATAAGATTTTTTTTATTTTCTTTTGTTATCGACATCGGTTCTCCTATATTAATATTTTATTTGGTTTAAACAAATTACCATCTAATTTGCCTATTGAGACAATGTCTCCTTTCTTAAATAAAAAAATATTTTTTTTATCTAAGTTTATTGACGAAGGATTTATAACTTTTCTTTCATCAATTTTAATAGATCTTCCAAAAGATAAATTTTCAATATCTAATTTTTCTTCAATTTCATAAGCCAAGATGTCGTCCAGCATAGAAATTGTAGTGGAGATACAATTAATTTCTTCGTGCATTTGTCCTATTTTTAGAAGATCGTCCAGTAAAATCGAATTTTTTTCATAGAATTTACCTACTTTTGACCTTTTCAATGAAGAAATGTGTCCATATGTTTTAAGATCTATAGCTAAATCACGAGCTAGACTTCTAACATAAAAGCCCTGCCCGCATAAAATTTTAAATGATGTTTTGTTAATACTGTGATCAGTAATACATAGATCTTCAATAAAAACATTTTTTGGTTGAATAGTAAATTTTTTATTTTCTCTAAATAATTTATAAGCTCTTTTACCATTAATTTTAACTGCTGAAACTTTTGGAGGTATCTGACTTATAAAACCAATATAATTAATAATTTTTTTTTCTATTTCTTTTCTTTTAGGAAAATAACTTGATTCAAATAAAATTTCACCCTGTGCATCATCTGTTGTTGTTTGAATGCCCCAAGTTACTGTAAACTCATATTCTTTGTTCATATTGCTAATATATGGAATTAGTTTTGTTGCTTTTCCTATAGCAATTGGTAACACACCTTCTGCCATAGGATCTAAAGTGCCTGCGTGACCAATTTTATCAATTGAAAATATTTTTTTAATAGAATTAATGGCTTTAAAAGATGTAATATTTTTAGGTTTATATAAATTTATCCAACCTTGTTTTGGAATCATTACTTAATATCTCTTAAGACATTTTTATTTAATAAAAGGTTTTCAATTTTTTCTGCCTCGTCAAATGTGTCGTCTAAATAAAAAGAGAGTCGGGGAGTAAATTTTGAATTAATTTTTGCTTTTGAAAGAAACTTCTGAAAAATATATTTTCTATCCTTCAAAATATCTAAAATTTCTGATTTGTCTTTACCACCTAGGGGCATAAAATATACGTTTGCAATTTTTAAATCCTTAGACATTCTAACAAATGATATTGTTATAGATGCAGAATTAATATTTTCGTCAAAAAAATCTTCTTTTAATAAACAATCACTTAGTAATGATCTTATTAGTTCACCAAATCTAATTTGCCTCTGTGTATCCATTGTAAATAAACATTATAACTTTCTACTTGTAGAAACTTCTTCAAATGTTTCAATAATATCACCTACTTTTATATCACTATAATTGTCTAGCATTACACCACACTCAAAACCTGACTTAACTTCGGATACTTCTTCCTTAAATCTTTTTAAGCTACTAATTTGTCCTTTATGAATTACGATGTTATCTCTAAGAATTCTAATCTGTGATTTTCTAGAAATAAGACCATCTTTAACCATACACCCTGCAATATTACCTACTTTTGATATATTAAAGACCTCTCTAATCTCAACATTGCCTGTGATATTTTCTGAAATATCAGGTTTTAATAAACCAGATAAAAGATTTTTTACATCGTCAATAAGTTCATAAATTATTGAATAATATTTAATATCAACACCATCTCTTTTTGCAATATCTCTTGCATGAGGAAGTGCTCTAACATTGAAACCAACAATAAAACCTCTGCTAGAACCAGCTAAAGTGACGTCACTCTCAGTAATTGCACCTACACCTTTATAAATAACATTAACCTTAACTTCATCAGTTGAGAGTTTAGTTATTGAATTTTCAATTGCTTCAGCCGATCCTTGAACATCCGTTTTAATTACTACTGGCAGGCTTGTTGCTTCACCTTTATTAATTTGAGCAAACATTTCTTCAACATTTGATTTAACGACTGTATTTTTTTGAATTTGTAGTTTACTTGATCTAAATTCTGCAATTTTACGAGCAATACTTTCATTTTCAACAACAATAAAATCATCACCAGCTAATGGATTAGAATCAAATCCAAGAACTTCAACAGGTACTGACGGCTCAGCTTGTTTTATATTTTTTCCTTTGTCATCAATTAAAGCTTTAACTTTACCCCACTCAGATCCAGATACAAATATATCGCTTACTTTTAATGTTCCTTTTTGAACTAAAACTGTTGCAACTGAACCTCTTCCTTTTTCTAGTTTAGATTCAATTACAGATCCTCTAGCTTTTCTATCTGGATTAGCTTTAAGATTAAGAAGGTCTGCCTGTAAATGAATGGCTTCTTCTAACTTATCTAAATTTGTTCCTTTAGTTGCTGATACTTCAATATCTAATACTTCACCACTAAGTTTTTCAACAATAACTTCATGACTGAGTAGTTCATTTCTAACTTTGTCAGGATCAGCCCCTAGAAGATCAATTTTGTTAATAGCAACTATTATCGGCACTTCTGCTGACTTTGCATGAGCAATTGATTCAATTGTCTGGGGTTTGATTCCATCATCAGCAGCCACAACAAGTATGACTATATCAGTTGTTTTAGATCCCCTAGCTCTCATATTTGAGAAAGCGGCATGACCTGGAGTGTCAATAAATGTAATTTTTTTGTTATTGTTATTGATTTGATAAGCGCCTATATGCTGTGTAATGCCACCAGCCTCACCTGACACCACATTACTTTTTCTAAAAGCATCAAGTAAAGAAGTTTTTCCATGATCAACATGACCCATAATTGTTACTACTGGAGCTCTTTTTTTAAGACTTTCTTCTTGATCTTCAAAATCCTTAATATCATTTAATACATCATCATCTTTAACAACATTTACTTTATGACCTAATTCTTCTGCAACTAATTGAGCCGTATCAGACTCTAAAGATTGAGTAGCATTTGCCATAACACCCATTTTCATTAAAACTTTAACTACATCAGCAGTTTTTTCTGCCATTCTATTTGCTAAATCTTGAACAGTAATAAAATCTGGAATAGAAATTTCTCTAGTTATTTTAGTCTCATCTTCATCACTTACAGATTTTAGTTTTTCTTTTTCTCTAGCTCTTTTTATTTTAGCTAAACTTGGAAATTTATCGAATTCTTGCTCCTCTTGTTCTAGTATTTTTTTTGCGTCAGATTTACTAAAGTCATCTTCAAGTGGCCTTAGTGTTGATTTTTTTTGTTGATTTTTTTTATCTATATTTTTTTTATTTTTATTTTCAAAATTTCTAATTTTGTTAGGAGAAGAAAAATTTGGTTGTGCTGAGGAATTTATACCTGGTCTGGGCGTTCTTAAACTTGAGGATCCTCTAAAATTTGATTGAGTTGTAGATGAGCTTTTCTGTTGATTATTTTTATTTTTAAAAACTATTTGAATTGTTTTTTTATTACCACTACTTCTTGTTTTATCACCTGCAGGACCAAGGTTTTTTCTTATTTGTAATCTTCCAGATGAAGATAGCTTTAGTGGTTTTTTCTTGTTTCCTTTATCTTTATCCAATTTTAATCCTTATTTTGTTCTTCAGACCAGAAACTTCTTGCTTCCATTATCATATTATTGGCTATTTCCTCATCAACATCTAACTCTTTTAAAATACCTTCTTCTTTGTCTATAAGTTCAAACGTAGCTAAATCAGCAAAATCATTAACATTAAAAATATTTGATTTTGCAAGCTTGGCTAAAATACTATTATTCATACCTTTTAAGTTTTTTAATTTTTCATCACTAATATTTTCTTCTATAAGCTTTCTTTCAGACTCCTCTTTATCATGTACAAAACTTTTAGATCTATCAATTATTTCTTGAGCTAAAGTAGAATCGAAACCTTCTATTTTTTCTAAATTTTCTAAGGTTTCTGTAGCTATTGACTCAACAGTGGTATAACCATCAGTAACAAGCAATTGAGCAATAACATCTTCAACATCGAGAGTCTCAGCTAATAATACACTTTTTTCTTTAAACTCTAGTTGTCTTCTCTCTGATTCTTCATCTTCAGTTAAGATATCTATTTCTAAACTAGTTAAATTAGAAGCTAACTTTACATTTTGACCTTTTCTTCCAATTGCTAAGCTTAATTGATCATCAGGTATTACAACCTCAACTTTATTTTTTTCTTCATATAAAAAAATCTTACTTACCTCTGCTGGGGCAAGTGCATTTGCTAAAAAAGTAGCTTGATTATCTGACCAAGTAACAATATCTATCTTTTCACCTTGTAATTCATTTACAACAGCTTGTACTCTTGAGCCTCTCATTCCAACACAAGCACCTACTGGATCTATTGTAGAATCTTCTGTAAAAACACTAATCTTGGCTCTAGAACCAGGATCGCGTGCAACACTTTTAACAACAATAACGCCTTCAAAAATTTCAGGTACCTCTTGAAAAAATAGTTTTGATAAGAATTGAGGATGAGTTCTTGATAAAAAAACTTGGTAACCCTTAATATCATTTTTTACTTCGTATATGTATGCTCTTACTCTATCTCCATTCTTAAAAGTTTCTCTGGGAATGAGTTCTTCTCTTTTAATTATTGCCTCACTCTTACCTAAATCTATAATTAAATTTCCAAATTCAGTTCTTTTAACTATACCTATTGCTATTTCACCAACTTTATCTTTATATTCTTCATATTGATTAGATTTGTCAGCCTCTCTTACTTTTTGTATAATTACTCCTTTTGCATTTTGTGCAGCAACTCTACCCAATTCAATAGGTGGTAAATCTTTTACTATAAATTCTCCTAAATTAATATTTGGGTTAGTTTTTTGTGCATCCTCTAAAAGAATTTGTCTAGATTGTAATTCTTCATTAATACTTTCAACAACCTCTAAATATGAATTTAACTTAATATCACCAGTAGTTCTATCTATAGAAATTCTTATATCAATTTCTTGACCGTATTTAACTCTTGCAGCTTTTTCTAATGCCTGTTCCATCGCTGAAAAAACTGAGTCTTGATCAATGTTTTTTTCTTGCGCTACATTAGAAGCAACCTGAAGCATTTCTTCTCTAATTACATTATATTTTTTTTTAGCCATAATTATAAAAAAAAGGTGGGATAACCCACCTTAATAATATTGCGTATATTAATATTTTTCAAAATTTCAAGCTTATAATTTTCTAAGAATGAATAAAGATGGTTTTCTTAGAGAATTAATTGCTTTTTTATAATATTTTGTCTCAATATCAAAATAATCTTTTATACTTAAATTTATTTCAGATTGGTTAACCCAATTAAAATAGTCCTTACATTTGTAAATTGAATTTAAAATAAATCTTACATATATTGTTGAATCCGTAGCAATATATATCTCACTATTCTCTCTCAAAATTTTATGAAGTTTAATTAAAAAATCACTAGTAACCAATCTTCTCTTAGAATGTCTATTTTTTGGCCATGGATCAGGGAAAAAAATCCATACAAGGCTTAAATATTTTTTATTTGAAATTTCTAAAACATTATAAACATTTCCATTATGTAATAGAATATTATTTATATTATTCTTTTCAATATTTTTAAGTAAGTTTATATTTCCATCAATATATTTTTCGCAAGATATTACAACCTTGTTTTGAAATTGCTTTGCAAGAAATATACTGGTTTCACCATAACCTGTTCCTACATCTAAGATATATTCTATTTTTTCATTAAATTTTTTAAATTTATATTTATCAACTGTTTCATAATAATTATTCAAATTAATTTTTTTCTTACTTCTTCCTCTTGTCCTTCCAAATAATCTGTTTGTGTAATTACTACTAAACATTTTTTCTTAAATAATAAAAAGTAACTATAAGAAAAATAATAAAAAAATAAATCTTTAGTATTATATGTTCATTAACAAAATTAATATTTTCTTGAAGGAATAGTTTATGTTTAAATTTTTCAATATTATTTAGTTCAGTGTTTTTTATTATTTTACCATTATTATCTATAACTGCAGATATTCCATTATTAGATACGCGTATTATTGGTTTATTAAACTCTGCTGCTCTAATTTTAGTTAAATACAAATGCTGATATGGTCCTATATATTTACCAAACCAAAAATCATTTGTTATATTTATAATAAAATTACTTTTATAGTTTAACTTATTTAAAATCTTCCAGTAAAAAACTATTTCATAACAAATTACAGGAATAAAACTTATTTTATTTGGTAAATTAATTATCCTTTCTTCTTTACCATTGGTATAATTGTTTGGACCAACTATACTCTCTAAAAAAGTAAGTGAATCTCTCAGAGGTAAGAATTCACCAAACGGAACAAGTATTATTTTGTCAAAATAAATTACTTTAGATTGGGTAATATTGATTAAACTATTATAGTATTTATTTTTATCAAATCTTGTAGCACCAATAATCAATTCTTGATTTTCTTTTAAAGAATCTTTTAAGATTTTTAGATCAAGATCATCTAAAAGATATGGAAAATTATTTTCACCAAATATTAACATATCTGCACTACTTTTTTGGATATTATCAATTATTGTATTTAGTTTTTTTTCCGGAGTTAAAGATTTATCATTGTTTTTAAAATTTAATTGAAAAATTTCTAAATCTATTGAGTTAGAATTTAAATTATTATTTTTAGAATTAAAATTTGATATTATTAAAAAAATTATAGGTAAAAGAATAAAAAATGCAAAGTATCCAATTTCTTTTTTCAATTTAACTTTAGTAATTAAAATAAAAGGTAGGCAGAATATCTGAATTATCAAATAACTCGAGATTAATGTTCCAAAAAACTTTAATGAAAAAAGTAGAGATTCATTACTAGAAACAATCAAAGAAAAGGTAAACCATGGAAATCCATAAAAAAATACTGCAATTATATATTCACTGATAGTGAACATGAATGGAATTAAAAAAATTATCGGAATTTTTTTTCCTAACTTAAAAATTATTGTACATACTAAACTTAAAATTATGGATAATAAAATAATTAATAACAAAAAAACTAAAAAGAAATTTTTTGTTTCTTCAAAAACAAAAAAAGGATTTTTAACCCAAAATAAATAACTTATAAAAAATCCGAAACCAAAAAATGAAAAGTTTTTAAAAATATTTAAATCACTATTGTTTTTTTTATTTGAACCAAGTAACAGACAAAGAAAAGGGAAGATAATAAAACCTAATGGTAAAAAAAAATATGGTGGAAATAAAAGAGATGTTAGCAGTCCTAAGATTAAATAAATTAAAATACTCAATTATTTTTATTTACTTCTACAATTTCAATTTTTCTATTGTTTGATTTAACAATTCTAATCCTAAGTTCATCATTAAAATCAATTATTTCATTATTTTTTGGTATCCTATTTATTTTCTCGTATACTAGACCGCCTACAGAAGAAGTTTCATCAACAAAATTTCTTGGAATATTAATGGCAAAAAATTCCTCTAAATCTTCCACTCTATAACTAGCATCAACAGTTATTGAATTATCTGATTTTTTATAAACTAACTCTTCCTCATCTTCAGCATCATGCTCATCTTCAATCTCACCAACGATTTCTTCAACTAAGTCCTCAATTGTCACCAATCCGTCTACACCCCCAACTCCATCGACAACAAGCCCTATATGAATCCTCGATGATCTCATTGTTTTTAATAAATCTAAAATTGGTGATTTTGGAGCAACATATAATACATCTCTTATAATTTCATTCATTTGAAATGTATCTTGTGATGATTTAATAAAATCTTTAATGTGAAAGAATCCAATTACGTTATCAATATTTTTTTTATATACAGGAAATCTAGAATGCCCTTCCTCTTTAATAACCTCTAAAATTTCATTATAAGATTTGTCATGATCTAGTGCAATTATTTCACTTCTTGGTATCATTAAGTCTTCAACGCTTTTTTCATTCAAATTCACAATATTCTTAATTAGATTTTTTTCATTATTGTCATTAAGATCTTCAAGATTTTTATCATTCTCATCATTAGCTATAAAATTTAAGATATCTTCTTTTGTTGAATCATTAGATAATAATTTTTTAATTATCCAATTTTTCCAACTGGATGTTTTATCAGTGTTATTTGTATTCATTGATTTTTGTAAGGATTATTAATTCCAAATGATCCTAAAATTTTTATCTCCTCTTTTTTCATTTTTTTAAAATCTAAATTTTTTTTATGATCATATCCGTTAATATGTAATAAACTGTGAATTAGTAAATGGTTAAAATGATTATATATGCTAACTTTATTCCTAAGTATAAATTTTTCAATAGTATCTATAGAGAAAAAAATATCACAATATAAAATTTTTCCAACATTTTTATTTGAATTCTTTGAAATAAAAGTAAGAACATCTGTGTCTGATTGTTTATTTTTATAGATTTTATTAAGTTTTATCATTTTTGATTTATCAGTTAGAATTATGTTTAAATCAAATTTATACTCTCTTTTGAAATATGGGGACATCTTATGTATAGTTTTTTTTGTAATAGTTTTAATTTTAGGCACTCGCCTTGGCCATTTTTTTGATTCAGCAAAAAAATCAACTTTTATGTTTTTCATACGCATTAATAATTTTTTTTACTAAATCATGTCGAACGACATCCTTTTCTGATAATTCGATAAAACCTATATCGTTGACTTTGTTTAATTTTTTCAATGCATCTTTAAGTCCGGAATCTTTTTCACTTACAAGATCGATCTGCGTAATATCTCCTACAACTACCATTTGACTATTTTTACCTAGTCTAGTTAGAAACATTTTCATTTGTGTTTTTGTTGTATTTTGAGCTTCGTCTAAGATTATAAAACAATCTTCAAGAGTTCTTCCTCTCATAAATGCGATAGGTGCAATTTCAATTGTATTATTAAGTAATTTTTTTTCTACCTGTTCATAAGGAAGCATAGAATATAAAGCATCATAAATAGGTCTCAAAAAAGGATCTACTTTTTCTTTTAAGTCTCCTGGAAGAAAACCTAACTTTTCACCAGCTTCAACAGCAGGTCTTGATAAAATAATTTTATTTACTTTGCCATCTTGAAGAGCTGATACTGCTTTAGCAACAGCCAGATAAGTTTTTCCAGTTCCAGCCGGACCAATCGCAAACGTAATATTTTTAGTATTTAGTAATTGAAGATATTTATTTTGAATGTCAGTTCTTGGAATAATTTTTCTTTTTTTAGTCTGAATAAATAGATCCATCTGCTTATCTGTTTTAATATTCATAGATATTAAGCTTTTATTATCTCTAATTCTATCCTCATCTATTTCTGCACCATTTTGTGCTTCTTTAAATAAATTAAGAATAGTTCTCTTAGTTTCAAAAATTGATTTTTTATTACCTGATATTTTAATTTTATTTCCACGATATTGAATTTTAACTTGATTAATCTGCTCTATAAGAGATAAATTTCTATCATCAATTCCAAATAAATTACTTAGAATTGTATTATCGTCTAATTCCAATTCCAGATTTTCGTTCAAATTTACTATATCTGACATTCAAGAGCAAAATTAGTAGAGTTTATAATTTTAACATTCATTATTTGATTTAATAAATCTTCTTTAGAATTAACAAATGTACTTTGATTGTAGATTGTGCGACCAATAAATTGGTCTTTGTGTCTTCCAATTTTTTCAAATAATACTTCCATACTTTTATCAATAAATGACTTATTAAAATTTATTTGTTGTTGTGTAAGCAAAGATTGCAATGCACTTAAACGTGCTTTTTTATCTAATATACTAATATTATCTTTATTTTGAGCAGGTGTTCCTGGTCTTGGACTATAAATAAATGAATATGCAATAACAAAATTAACCTTTTCAATAAATTTCATTGTATCTTCAAAATCTTTATCAGTCTCTTCTGGAAAGCCAACAATAAAATCTGATGAAAGAGCAATATCTGGACGAACATTTCTTATTTTTTCTACAATTTTTAAATAATCATCAACTGTATGTTTTCTATTCATTTTTTTTAAAATTTTATCAGAGCCAGATTGAATAGGTAGATGAAGAAATGGCATTAGTTTAG
Organism: uncultured Alphaproteobacteria bacterium; assembly: GCA_902541435.1. Taxonomy (GTDB): domain Bacteria; phylum Pseudomonadota; class Alphaproteobacteria; order HIMB59; genus CACPNW01. Next base: position 3,528 of record CACBQR010000020.1, on the reverse strand, counting down.
TGTTGTTAGCATGAGCATTTATTAGAGAGTCTTTCATATCTATAGGATGAGATGTCATATATCTAATTCTTTTTATTTCTTCAATTTCACCTATCTTATTAATCAAATAAGCTAGATCTTTTGATTTTCCATCAGAGGCAATGCCATGATAGGCATTAACATTTTGACCTAGTAAAATTATTTCTTTAATTCCATTTGAAACATATTTTTTTGTCTCCTCTACAATATCATTAACTGGTCTAGAAAATTCTGGCCCTCTGGTGTATGGCACTACGCAGAAAGAACAGAATTTGTCACATCCTTCTTGAATAGATAAAAATTCAGATGATAAATTTGAAGATTTAAAAATTAAGTTTTTAAATTTTTCATTTTGTAAAAATTCACTATTTTCTACTTCGTCTACTCTATCGATCATGTCAGAAAGTTTGTGATAAGATTGTGGGCCTACAACATAATCAACTGATGGTGATCTTTTTTTTATCTCAAGACCCTCTGCTTGAGCTACACAACCGGCAACCACTAATTTCATGTTCTGTTTTTTATCTTTAATTTTTTTAACCCTGCCAATATCAGAATAAACTTTCTCAACTGCCTTTTCTCTAATGTGACAAGTATTCAAAACAGTTAAATCTGCCTTTGAAATATCGTCAGTTACTTTATATCCCTTATTTGAAAATAAATCTTTAATACGGTTACTATCGTATACATTCATCTGACAACCGTATGATTTTATATAAATATATTTATCACTCATGATTAATTTTTTTTATAAAGCATTTAGCATGAACATTTCTATTATTATATTTATAATAATTATGTCTAAAATTTAAAAAAACAAAGTTGTTTTTTTTATAAAAACTTATTGCATTTAAATTATCTTCAGCAACTTCAATGAAAATCTGTGAAAATTTAATTTTATTTGTCTCAACATAATTTAATAATTTTGTCGCAATTTGTTTTCTTCTTTGATCTTTTGATACAAATAAAATATGTAATTCTAATTCATAATCTTTATCATTTTTAATTGCATCACCAATTAAAAGTCCTAAAAGGTTATTATCATTAAAATATCCAAGAGAGTAATTATTAACTTTGTTAAATTGACTTTCAATATTTTTTAGATTCCATCCTATCTTTTTAAAATAATTATATTCATTACTATTATCATCGATAAACTTAATGATTGAAGATAGGTTCTCTTTATTTATTAGGCTAATACTATTCAATTTAGCAATTGATTATTTGATATATAAATTGGCTTAACTATAATATTTTTTTTAAAGGTTAAATTATTATAATTTTTGTAAAATTCTTCAAAAAAAGAAAACTGAATTTGTTGTAATTTATTATTTTCATTAATTTCAGTCTTATTAAAAAGAATTAGCTCAATATGTTTTGGAATTGAGTATTTATTATTTTCAATTTTATTATATTCCATTACGTTATCTTTATTTTTATAACATAAAAATTGTTGATCATTAGATGATGTTATAAAAACTCCTAGATTTTTTTTGTAATATTTTTTTGAATTAAAGTTTAAAATGTCATCTATAGATAATGGATAATAAGGGATTTTGCGAGATATCATGAGGCCAGATACAAATGCTGAACCGACTCTTAAACTTGTATAAGATCCAGGACCAATTGTTGTGGAAATTTTTTTAAGATTTTGTGTTAAATTTAAATGTTTATCTATTGCTATATAAGATTGTATTATATTATCACTCAACTTATCTGTTTTGTTTTGAATAATTTTCTCCTGTAGTATTACTTTGTTGTCATCAATTACACAAAACTCTGGTATTGATGATATAATATCTAGAAATAATAACATATGAAATTACATAACTACATTTTATTGCTGTTTTTAAAAAGTATTTCTTTAACTTTTTTATTAGTAAGTGGTACTTTTGCAAATGAGGTAAAAAATTCAGCTACTGTATTTATGTATCATAAATTTGGAGTTTCAAAATATCCTTCAACTAGTGTTACTATTGATCAACTTAACAGTCACATTGAAGAACTAACTAAAGAAAAATATACAATTAAATCATTAGATTTTATCATTGATACAATTCTTAATGATGGAGATCTTCCAGAAAATACTATTGGTATAAGCGTGGATGATGCTGATAAGTCTTTTTTAGAAGTTGGATGGCCTCTATTTAAAAAAAATAATATTCCTGTAACCTTATTTGTAACAACAGGAACAATTTCAAATAATCAAAAATATATTAATTGGGATCAAATAAGAAAACTTAAAGAAGAAGGTGTAATAATTGGAGCACACTCACATACACATGCACATATGCCAGATATTAGTATTGAAGAAGTAAGAAATGAAATAGAAACATCTAATAAAATTTTTTTGAAAGAACTTGGAGAAATACCAACTTTATTTGCATTTCCTTATGGGGAAACAACAGATGAAATTATTGAATTAGTCAAAGAATTTAAGTTTAAAGTTGCCTTTGGTCAGCATTCTGGAATAATTAATGAAACTTCAAATATGTATTACCTACCGAGGTTTTCATTAAATGAGAAGTATGGTGAAATAGACAGGGTTAAATTTGCTGCATCATCAAAAGGCTTAGGAGTTTATGATTTTATACCTCAAAATCCAACAATTAATCAAAATCCTCCATTCATAGGTTTCTCTCTTCTTGACGAAAAGAAGGCACAATCTCTAGATTGTTTTGTATTTGATAGTAAAGGTCAAGTTGATAAGGAAGTATATAAATTCAATGAGAGGATTGAGATAAGACTTGCGAGAGAATTGTCTCCTGGAAGATCAAGAATTAATTGTACAGTTAAAGATAGTGATGGAAATTGGAGATGGTTTGGGCACCAGTTCTATTTTTAGTTAATAAGAAATAATTTTTTGATCAAAAATACTAAAGTTGTTAGATTTAATTACTTGTTTAATTGTTCTAATATAATTCTCATCTTCTGCGTAAGTAGATAATCTATCAACAAGTAGGTTTACATTTGAGAAATTATTTCTTTCTCTCATTATATTTCGAATTTCACGAAAATCTTCATATGCGTAATGAGAATTAATATTATTAAAATATGACGCAACACTATTATTATAAGAATTAAATGCTTTGATTAAATGCGTATCACCTCTTTCTCTTTCCAGTGGAACAACTCCTTTGGAATTGTCATATGTGTATTCACCAAATAATGCATTAAATTCCTGCGCAAATCTAGATGATCCCCAACCACTTTCAATTGCAGCTTGAGCTAAAACAATAGAATTTGGAATTATTTCAACTCTTAAGAGAAGTTTATCAATAATTTCCATTTTGTGTTCATTATCAAATTCAATTTTATATTTTTTAGAAATTTTTCTTAATTTATTTAGTTCATAATTATTTAGTGAATTGTTTTCCGTAAGCTTAGCGCGTAAAATAATTAAATCATTTCTGTTTGATAAAATTTTTTGATTCTCATTTATTATTAAGGGTAGAACTGTTTTAACAAATTGTTGTTTTTCTTCATTTAAATGAAGAAAGTCTGTTTCAG
>CACBQR010000019.1 GCA_902541435.1 uncultured Alphaproteobacteria bacterium | reverse complement strand
ACTAAGTTGCAAATGTATGATTGGCCAGGAAATATATCTCAACTGATTAACTACGTAGAGAAAAGTTTGATACTTAACCAAGATCAAAATATAAAAGAGTTAGAGGTTGATGATCTAGCTTTACAAATGGGAGATGAAACTGCGTCAAATTCCTCCAATAATTCACTGGATTTGTCTTTAAAAGAAGCAAGATCCGAGTTTGAAAAAAATTATTTAATATCGCAAATTAAGAGATTTAATGGTAATATAACTAAAGTTTCTGAATTTACAGGAATGGAAAGAACTGCTCTTTATAGAAAATTTAAATCACTAGATATAAAAGTAGAATAACTAATCAATGAAAACAATAATTTGTGGTGCTGGAGATGTTGGATATAGCATAGCTGATAAACTATCACGCGAAAACTTTGAAGTTACAGTTATTGATGAAGATGATAATAGATTAAATAAAGTATCTGAAACACTGGATGTCAAAACAATTAATGGTATTCCTAGTATGCCATCAGTTTTAGAGAGCGCCGGTGCAAATGACTGCGAAATACTAATTGCAGTTACCAAGAGTGATGAAACAAATATGGTTACTTGTCAAATTGGTCATTCTTTATTTAAAATAAAAAAGAAAATTGCTAGAATTAGACAACAAGATTATTTAAAAACTGATTGGAAAAATTTATATAATGATGAAAATTTCCCAATCGATGCAATTATTTCTCCCGAACAAGAAGTTGCTAAAGGTATATTTAGAAGATTAATTTCACCTGGCACAATAGACATGGTTGAATTATCAGATAAAAAATTAAAATTAATTGGATTAAAATGCGAGGATAATTTTTTACATTCAGGTCTATCTGTAAGAGAATTATCAGAAAAATTTCCTGACTACTTAGCTAACATAATGTTTATATTTAGAGGTGATCAAAAATTTACAGTAAATTCTTCAACTAAAATTGAAAAAAAAGATACCATCTTTCTCGTTGTGGAAACTGATAATTTGACAGATGTGTTATCTGAATTTGGCCATCAAGAATTGCAGGCAAAAAAAGCTGTAATTATAGGTGGAGGAAATATAGGATTTTCACTTGCTCAGCTAATTGAAAATTCTGAAACATATATAAAAACTGAACTCATTGAAGCTAATAAAGAACGTGCAGAATATCTTGCGTCAAATTTAGAAAATATCACAGTGACATGTGGAGATGGTTTGGACAATCAGATACTTGAAGAGGTTAACATATCAGACTCAGGATACTGTATATCAATTACAGAAGACGATGAAGTTAATATTCTATCATCCTTACTAGCTAAAAGAGCAGGTGCCAACACATCAATAACTTTGATTAATAATAGTAATTATTCATCTTTGTTGTCTAACATTGGTGTTGATATGACCATAGATCCAAAAATAATAACAATTTCTAAAATTTTAGAAAAGGTTAGGGGCGTAAAAATAAGAAACGATTATTCTATAGGTGAAGGTTTTGGAGAAGTAATAGAGGCAGATATTCAATCAGAAACATTTCTTTGTAATAAAAATCTTAAAGAATTAGAATTACCAAAAGGTATACGTATTGGTTCTATTGTAAGGGATAAAAAAATTATAATCCCTAATAGCCAAACTGTTTTTAAAGAAAATGACGATGTTGTTTTTTTTGCTGAAACAAAATGCATAAAAAAACTAGAAAAACTTTTATCAAAAATTTAATTTAATGCCAAATATTGCTTATATAAATAACAAATTTGTAAATTTTAAATCAGCAAAAATTCATATTGAAGATAGAGGATTACAATTTGCTGATAGTGTTTATGAAGTTATCGCAGTTTTAGATAATAATTTAATTGATTTAGATTTTCATCTTAAGAGATTAAAATATTCTCTTCGTGAATTAGAAATCAAATTTATAATTAATAAAAAAAACTTAACTAATATTTTTCTAAATCTGATTAAGAAAAATAAAACAAGAAATGGTATAATATATTTACAAATTACAAGAGGTATTCAATTTAGAGAACACAAATATCAAAAAAATTTAATCCCAACTTTGATTGTATACACAAGAAATAAAAGTTTTAATTTACCTGGAAAAAAATTTGTAGGAGTAAAAACAATTACATATAAAGATCTTCGATGGAAAAGACGTGATATTAAAACAGTAAATTTACTTCCAAATATTATAGCTGCAAATATGGCCAAAAAGAAAAACGCATATGAGGCAATTTTAATACAAAATGGAAAAGTAACTGAGGGCACATCTTCTAATATTTGGATTATTAAAAAAAATAATTTAATGACTCACCCAGCTAATTCAGATATATTAAAAGGAGTAACTAGAACTTCTCTTTTAAAAATTATTAAAAAAACTAAACTTAAATTAGTAGAAAAACAATTTACCCATAAGCAATTACTTAATGCAGATGAAGTATTTTTAACAAGTTCAGGAAGTTTTATTACTCCTATTTTAAAAATTGATAATAAAAAAATCAATAATGGTAAAATTGGTAATATCACATTGAAACTAGCAGAAATGTATACTGAAGTATGTATAAATGGATAATATAAAGCAAGAGGACATTGAGGACATTTGTTTTAACGTAAGTAAAAATATTATATTGCCAAAATTTAAAAATTTATCAGAGGATGAAATTAATTATAAAAATGGATCTGATTTAGTAACTGCAGCTGATATTGAAGCAGAAAAAGAATTAAAAAAAAATTTATTGAAAATTTTACCCTCTTCAAATTTTATAGGTGAAGAGGAATATTCAAAAAATGAAAATATATTAAATTTTTATAACAAAGATGAATATTGTTGGACTGTTGATCCAATAGATGGAACAACAAACTTTGCCAATGGTAGAGATAAATTTGCAATTATGATTGCTTTAACATTTAAAGAAAAGATTTTACGTTCTTGGATATATAAGCCTTTAGAAAAAATTATGTGTTCAGCTATTGTAAAAGAAGGTGCTTATATCAATAATAAAAAAATTATTACAAAAGGTGTAAATATTATTAACGAAAGTATAGGATCAATAAGTACTAAGTATTGGGAGCCAGGATTTAAAGATAAATTAAAGAAATTTAAAAACATATTTAAAGAGGTTAATTCTTATAGATGCATTGGTTTTGAATATATAGATATAGGTATTGGGATTAGAAATTTTGCTATCTTATCAAAACTATCTCCCTGGGATCATATTCCAGGTATTCTCTTTATCAGAGAAGCAGGTGGTGACGACATAGATTTTGCTAAAAATAAATATGACTTTACAAAAAAGAATAAGAATTTAATTGTAAGTAATTCAGAAGATTTAAATTTAAAAATTTTAGAAAAACTAGGAGAATAATCATGAGTATTAAAAATGTTTCTTTTATTGGCTTAGGAGTAATGGGTTATCCAATGGCAGGCCATCTTCAAAACAATGGTTATAATGTAACTGTTTATAATAGAACAACTGCTAAGGCAGAAAAATGGGTAGAAGAATATAGAGGTATCATGGCTAAAACTCCTGGTGAAGCTTCTCAAAATTCTGAAATTGTTTTTATGTGTGTTGGACGCGATGAAGATATTATTGAAGTAATGGAAAGTGAAAGTGGCATTCTTTCAAAAGTAACTGAAGGATCAATAATTGTTGATCACACTACGGCTTCCGCAGAGATAGCAAGAAATTATTTTCAAAAACTTAAAGATAAAAAATTAAGTTTTCTTGACGCTCCTGTTTCTGGTGGTCAAGCGGGTGCGGAAAATGGTGTTCTCTCAATTATGATAGGCGGTGATGAAAAAGATTATAATACCGTAAAACCAGTTCTCGCATCTTATGGTAAAGCAGTTGAACTTATAGGTCCATCTGGATCTGGTCAAATAGCTAAGATGATAAATCAAATTTGTATTGCGGGATTAGTGCAAGGTTTATCTGAAGCAATGGCATTTGGAAAAAAATCGAATGTGGATATGGAAAAAGTTCTTAGCGTTATCTCAAAGGGTGCTGCTCAATCGTGGCAAATGGAAAATAGATATAGAACTATGCTTGATGGTAAATTTGATTATGGCTTCGCAGTTGATTGGATGCGTAAAGATTTATCAATTTGTTTTAATGAAGCAGATAAAAATGGTGCTATTCTTCCTGTTACAAAAATTGTTGATAAATATTATGAGGAAGTTCAAAAAAATGGTGGCAATAGGTTTGATACTTCATCCCTCATGACTCTTGTAGATAAATAAATGTCAAGAAACTTAATGTTAGCAATCATATTGTTAACAGCATCTTCTTTATTTTGGTCAGGAAATTTTTTTTTTGGAAAAGTTGCCCACATAACTGATCTCTCACCATTTAAATTAAGTTTTTTTAGATGGTCTTTAGCTTTGCTTTTACTATTACCGTTCACTCTTAAAAGCATTTTGGAAAATTTAAATTATTACAAAGAAAACTTTTTACTGATGACTACATTAAGTATTTTAAGTGTTACAATATTTAACTCATTTACATATATTTCATTACAAACTACTTTAGTTTTAAATTCTACTATAATGGCATCTACTGCGCCAGTAATTATGATTGGTTTTTCTTGGCTAATGTTTCGAACCAAAATCTCAAAACTGCAATTAATTGGTATAATTTTATCTTTATTAGGTGCCTTAGCAATAATTTTAAAAGGAAATTTAAATAATTTATATACCCTAAATTTTACTATTGGAGATATATGGATGTTTGCCGCTGTAATATCTTGGTGCTTATATTCCGTATTGTTAAATAAAATGGATACATCAATTCCACAATTAGCAAGCTTAGAAGTAATGATTATTATTGGTTTATTTTTTATTATTCCATTTTATCTTTTTGAATCTTTCAATGGTACCTTTTTGCTTTCATCCACTTATGATTTTTTTATTATTATTTATGTTGCTATCTTTGCAAGTATCGCTGCTTATTTTGCTTGGAATAAAGGTGTATATTTGATTGGACCAAATAGAGCTGGTTTATTTTTACACTTTATACCAGTCTTTGCTGCAATTTGGGCGATAACTTTTTTAAATGAGAGTTTTGCAATCTTTCATATTGTAGGTGTTTTTTTTATAATTACAGGAATTATATTATCTAATATAAGATTTAAAAATGAACAAAATAGTCAAAACTGATCAGGAATGGAAATCTCTTCTCACAGAAGATGAATATTATGTAACAAGACAAAAGGGAACAGAACCACCTTTTTCTGGTAAAAATTTTGTAATTATTAATGGTGGTATTTTTAAATGTAAATGTTGTGGTAATGAATTATTTAATAGTTCTACAAAATATGATTCTTATTGTGGGTGGCCAAGTTTTTTTGAACAAATATCACCTGAAGCAATTAAAACAGAGACTGATAGATCTCATGGAATGGTGCGTATTGAAATTATGTGTGCTAAATGTGATGCTCATTTAGGTCATGTCTTTGATGATGGCCCAGAACCTACTGGTAAAAGATATTGTGTGAATTCTCTTTCAATTAATTACGAAGAGTTTGAATAATACTTTTTATACACTCCTATTTTCTTCAATAGGTCATGCGCTCATGCATATGTTTGCAGCATTTTATTTTGTAATTGTTCTGACTATAGAAAAAGAATGGAATATTTCTTATGATCAATTAATTAGATTATGGTCTCTTGGAGCTCTACTAATTGGTTTAGGGGCAATTCCTTTCGGGTGGTTAAGTGATAAATGGTCTCGTTCAGGAACAATGACAATTATGTTTATTGGAATGGGATTAGCTTCCATTTTATGTGGACTAAGTACATCAATTTCTTTTTTATTTTTTTCCTTATCACTTCTTGGACTTTTCTGTTCAATCTACCATCCTGTAGGCATTCCTTGGGTAATTCACGCAGCTAACAAACAGGGAAGAGCCCTTGGTATAAATGGTATTTTTGGCGGGGTAGGGATAGGTTCTGGAGCATTTGTAGCTGGTACTCTTACTGAATTACTAAATTGGCAATTAGCTTTTATATTGCCTGGTCTAATATCAATTATTATTGGATTTATTCTTATTTACTTAATCTTTGTTGATAAAATATCTTACAAAAATTATTTTATTAAAAATGATCAGGAAGATCATTCCCGTAATGAAATGATTTTAATTGCACTAATCATGCTTTTATCAATGTTTGCCCTTGGATTATCTTTTCACAATACACAAACAGCCCTACCAAAAGTTTTTGAAATACGTATTGGTAATATAAACTCTATTCAAATTGGATTTATGATTGCAATTATCTATTTTATTTCTGGTGCTACAACATTTGTTGGAGGCTTACTTGCTGATCGATTTAATTTAAAAACCATTTACTTAATTGGTATATTTCTTCAGTTTCCGTGTTATCTTTGTATAGCTTACATATCTGGTTACTCTTTAGTAGTGTTATGTATTCTTGCTGCCGTATTTAATGCAAGTATTCTGCCTACAGAAAATCTCTTACTTGGGAAATTTACACCTCAAAAGTATCATGGTGTTGTATACGGAATAAAGTTTATTCTCGCATTTGGATCAGGACCAATTTCGGTATTCTTAATTTCAGAAATATATTCCATAACTTTAGAGTTTACGTATTTGTTTTTAATTAATGCAATAATGATGGCTATAGTTTCAATCTTTATCATTTTCTTACCCATTCAAGGTAATCAAAGAAGAGCTACTCAGGATTAGATTTTATTTCTTCGAGATAATTAATAACTTCATTAAATTTTTCATCAGGTATATTTTTATAGGTCATACCAAAATGATTTTTTACCTCTAATGCAACATGAGCATAAGGATTTCTACCCTTAGGATGATTGGGATGTTCAGGTAATTTTCCTTTTAAAAAAGCACCTGTTTCTTGAATTAGCTTCCAAATTTTTGATGCGTTTTCTTTATTCAATTTATCTAGCTAAAGCACCCATTGGATCCCAAGGTGCTAACGCTACTGGTTCAATATCTAAGTATTTTAAAAGTCTTTTGTTTAGATATTTTTTATCGATGACAACTTCATAGGTATATTCATCAAACCATTCATCGGTCATCATCATATATCCTTGGTTACCACTTTTTGTTCCCCAGCTATTTTCAATTTTCCATTTAGTTGAATTTCTTTTTTTAATATCCACTCCTGTTAAGAGCATAGCATGAGTCATTTCACTATCACCGTACTCTAAACGAGTTTGTTTATTCATCTTAAATGAAGTTTGGAAGACATTTTCATAGTCGTAAATCCCCATATCAAGTACACCCATATCACGACTAAAACGTTTCCCAACATCACAACCAAACCATACAGCTTCATTGTTTTTTATAGAGTCCATTGCTGATTTTTTTAATTCTTTAATATCTACATTAAGATATTTAATAATTTGTCCTTCAACAACATTACCAAGATATTCAACGGTATACATTGTATTAAATTTTTTATTGCTCATTGGAGCATGAATTAAGCAAACTTTATCTTTAATATTGATATCTGCATATTTTTTGCAGAAATCAATTGGTGTCATATCTGAAATAACAATGTGTCTATTATCTTTATTTCTAGTAGACCAATTGATAACATCTGGTGGTTGACCAAGAAACATTGCAAGTAAATTATAAATTGTTTCCATCATGTCTTTTTTTAGAGCTGCAGAATTTTTAGCTGGTTTCTTTCTTAGCATAGAAGCAAACTCTCTTAATTTGTGTGTTAGAATATAATTCATAGCACCAGATTTACTGCTATGATTTGTTTCAGGCATTACATCTTTAGGTACTGCACCGTACTTATTAATTAAGTTTACAAACATATCCCACTGTCCACCATCTTGCACTGGCGCTTTTAAAAGATGGGTTATTAATCTGCTTTCATATGATTCATCTCTAGATTTAATAATATTCTCTAAAAAATAATTTGCTTTCTCTAACTTATCCCAAAACATGAAATAATTTTGTGAAAACTCAAATGTATTTAGTTCAAGGCTATCAACAACTTGCAAACGCATCAAATTTAATCCTGCAAATCCCCAACATCTACCTGATGCCATTTGATTTGTTGCAGGTAGTTCTTTTTTTATTAGATTAGAAAAATTATGATTGATTTGACTAAAGTTTTCCCAATTGAGTGCAACATTAGCTAAATCATTTTTAATTAATGCATTTCTTAATGCTGTATTTTTATTATTTCTTAAAAATTTATTTTTGAAAGTTTTAATTGTTGATAGAGATATATTTTTTGCCATATTCTATATTTAAAACTATTTCAGCTTAATTCAATTCTTAACTGTTTTTTTCTTTTTTTTGAGACCCATTTTAGCTTTTCTTTCATCAATTAACCTAATGGCATCTTCTAGTTTTAAGCTATCTATTGTTTGATCACCAAGAATTGATGCATTTATTTTTCCACATTTTACATATGGTCCAAATTTTCCATCGTGGGCAGTAATATTTTTCTTTTCTGTTGGATGCTCTCCAAATGTTTTTAACGTCGCATTACCTCTCTGTGTAGGTTTAGCAATTAATTCAATGGCTCTTTCAAGTTCAATATCAAGAATGTTATCTGTTTTTTCGAGAGCTTTATATTTTTTATCATGCAAAATATATGGTCCATACATTCCAATACCGGCACTAACCGTTTTATTTGTTTCCGGATGAAATCCTAATTTACGTGGTAAGCCAAGTAGTTGGATTGCTGTGTTTAATCCTATTTCATCTGGTTCAAAATTTTTAGGAATAGAAACTCTTTTGGGTTTCTTTTCTTTTGTCCCTTCACCAACTTGCATATAAAATCCATAAGGACCTTTTCGAAGAGTAATCATTTCTCCTGTTTCAGGATAAATACCAATTTCTTTTGGTCCGCTAAGAGCAGCGCCATCTTTATCGTTTAATTGATTAAACTGAACTGTATATTTGCAATCAGGATAATTAGAGCAGCCAATAAATCCTCCAAACTTTCCAACTTTAATTCCTAATCTTCCATTATCACAGGTTGGACATTTCCTTTTTTCATCTGCTCCGTTTGGTGGAAAGAAATGTGGACCTAGTGCTTCATCTAACACATCAATGACTTCTCTGTTTGATTTACCTACAGTTTCGTCACAAAGTTGTTTAAACGTTTCCCAAAATTTTCTTAGAACCTCTTTCCAATCAAGCTTACCATCAGAAATTTCATCAAGTTGATTTTCAAGATCAGCGGTAAAATCATATTCGACATATTGATTGAAATATTTCTCTAAAAATATCGATACTATTCGTCCTCTATCATGAGGATTAAAACGTTTTTTATCTAAAATTACATAATCTCTATCTTGTAGAACTTTAATAATAGACGCATAAGTTGATGGTCTACCAATACCAAGTTCTTCAAGTTTTTTAACTAAGCTTGCTTCGGTGTAACGAGGAGGAGGGGAGGTAAAATGTTGTGTCTTTTCAACTTCTTTGAGATTTAAACTCTCTCCTTCACTCATAGCAGGAAGAATTGTTTCTTTTTCTTCATCTTTGTCATCATCTTTAGCTTCTTGATAAACTTTGTACATTCCAGGAAACTTAATTGTTGATCCATTTGCTCGTAAAACAATTTTTTTATCTTCGTTTGTAATATCAACAGCTACTTGATCTAATACAGCACTCGCCATTTGTGAACTTACCGCTCTTTGCCAAATAATTTCATATAGCTTATATTCTTCTAAAGTAATGTATTGCTTAATATCTTTTGGTGTTAGGTAAATATTTGTTGGCCTAATACATTCATGTGCTTCTTGGGCATTTTTCGCCTTCGATTTATAAACTCTTGGCGCTTCAGGTAAATAGTTTGCACCATAATTATCAGTTACAAAACCTCGAACTTGGTTAATTGCTTCTTTTGACATGACAACACTGTCTGTTCGCATATAAGTTATTAAACCAGTTGTTTCTCCTTTAATGTCTGTTCCTTCATAAAGGCGTTGAGCTGTGCGCATTGTTTGACTCGCACTAAGACCAAGTTTACGACTAGATTCAATTTGCATTGTAGATGTAGTAAAAGCAGGGTAAGGATTTCTTCTAGCTTCTTTTTTCGTAATATTTCCAACAGTGAAAGTAGAATTTTTAATATCATTAAAAATTTTTGTTGCTTCATCTTCATTTTTAATATCAAGTTTATCTACTTTATTCCCATCATAAACTGTAAGTCTGGAATTAATAATTTTATCTTCTTTATTTCTAAACTCACCTTGTAAAGACCAATATTCCTGTGGAATAAATTTTTCTATTTCAAGTTCTCTCTCACTGATTATTCTTAAGGCTACAGATTGAACTCTACCCGCTGATTTTGAACCTGGTAACTTTCTCCATAGCACTGGAGAAAGTGTAAAACCAACAAGAAAATCTAACGCTCTTCTTGCAAGATAAGCATTTACTAAATTTTCATCTATTTCTCTTGGCTCTTTCAGACTATCAAGAACTGCATTTTTTGTAATTTCATTAAATGTAACACGGTGAATATTTAATTTTGAAAGTGATGAATTATCTCTAAGTAGTTTTTCTACATGCCAAGCTATGGCTTCACCTTCACGGTCGGGGTCAGTGGCTAGATATAAATTTTCAGATTTTTTTGCTGCATCTGTTATTTCCTTTATCACTTTTTTTCCACGATCACTGGTTTCCCATTTCATTTGGAAATCATTTTCAGTATCTATCGCATCATTTTTTGCTGATAAATCTCGAACATGTCCCACACTTGCGAGAACTTTGAAGTCAGAGCCTAAATATTTATTAATAGACTTTGCCTTGGATGGTGATTCAACAATTAATACATTCATAAATTTGGGCCCCAAATTTCAGTTTAAAGATAATTCGTCAAGAAATTTTAAAAAAAAGTATATTTTTACTTGGATAATTTAATTTTACTTTCAGTTTTGTTTATGAGTCTTTTAATGTTTTCAGTGTGTTTAAGATAAATAATTAAAGTTAAATAAATAAAGAAAATTAGAATATAAAAATTAAAATTAATAAAAATATAATAAGCTGGAGCTACTAAAATTCCAATTAAAGATCCAAGAGAAGAGTATTTACTTACAAAAGCAGTAACAAGCCATACTAATAAAAATAAAATTGCAATATAAGGATTAAAACCAATTAAAAAGCCAATATACGTTGCAACTCCTTTTCCACCTTTGAATTTTAACCAAACAGGATAGATATGACCTAAAATGGCAAAGTGACAGAGAAGTATTTTATTCAATAAAGAAATATCTTGAAAATACATTTGTAAAATGAGGAATGGAAGAAAGCCTTTAAAAATATCAAAACAAAGAACAATGAATGCCACAAATTTATTTCCTGTTCTTAAAACATTTGTTGCACCTACATTTCCAGAACCAACCTTTCTAATATCTCCCAAACCAAATAATTTTGTAAAAATTAATGCAAACGGTAAGGATCCTATCACATAAAAAAATATGATTAATGATAAATTAGTTACTAAAATCATCTCTATTTTTAATAATTAAGTCTAAGCATGCCATTCTTACTGCAACGCCCATAGCGACCTGTTCTTGTATTAAGCTCCTCGTGATGTCATCGGCAAGTTTCGAGTCTATTTCTACACCACGGTTCATTGGGCCTGGATGCATAACGAAAGCATTTTTTTTTGCATATTGAAGTTTATTGTAATCTAATCCATACTTTTTAAAATAAGTCTTTTGATTTGGCATTATTTTCCCAACTATTCTTTCCTTTTGAATACGTAGCATCATAACAATATCACAATTTTGTAATCCCTTTTTCATTTCTGTATAAACATTCACAGGTAGTTTATTTAAACTTTTTGGTAACCATTCCTTAGGCCCAATAACATTTATTCTTGCGCCTAACTTTGATAGTATGATTATGTTTGATCGAGCAACACGGCTATGTAAAATATCCCCGCATATAGCAATTTTTAATTTTGAAAAATTTTCAAATTTATTTTTTATAGTAAGTGCATCTAATAACGCTTGTGTGGGATGCTCATGACTACCATCACCAGCATTAATTACAGACGCATCTACTGTTTCTGAAATTTTTTTACTAATTCCTTCCTCTGGATGTCTGACAATTAAAACATCAGGATTCATTGAATTAATAGTAGTCATAGTATCGAGTAAGGTCTCACCTTTATTAATAGAACTATCTTTTACCACTACATTAATGAGATCTGCTCCTAGCCTTTTAGCAGCAACTTCAAAACTTGTTCTTGTTCTTGTTGAATCTTCAAAAAAAAGATTAAATATTGTTCTTCCTTCTAAAACATTAATTTTTTTAATTTTCCTTTTATTAAAAGTTATATACTTTTTAGATTCATCTAAGATGTGCTCAATTTCTTTCTTGGTTAAATCAGCAGTTTCTACTAAATGAATTTTTTTAAAAATATTTTTACTTCTTTTTATTTTGATATTAGTTTTTGAAGAAATTGATGAAAAATATTTTAAAGCTATTTTTTCAGCATCTTTAAGAATTTTTGAACCTGTAGAGGATCTGATCGCTTTTAATTTAGGCAACTTGACTTTCATTTGCCAATATTTTGAATTTTCTCTTTTATATAATTTTATATGTCCTGATTTAAGTAGTTTTGAATTCATATGTGTCAATAATGTGTAATTATGTGTAAACTAATTTATTAATTATTTCTATATCTATCTAAATATCCTTGCAAGATATAAGCAGCTGATTGCTGATCAAGTTTACTTTTTATCTTTGTTTTACTTAAATCGGCTTTTCTCATTTCTTTAAAGATTACATCTGATGAAAATCTTTCATCCCAAAGAGCTGTAGGTTTTTTAAAAAAGGTTTGAAGATTAATATTAAAATCTCGTACTAATTGACTTTGTTTGTTTTCGCTATTATCCAAGCTTATTGGCAGACCAAGAATAAATCCACCAATTTCATACTCTTTCAAAATATCTTTCATGAGAATTAAATCTTTATTAGTTCCTTTTCTTTTGATAATTGAAAGAGGTGTAGCGATTATTTTTGATCTATCACTTACTGCAATACCAATCGTTTTAGTTCCTAGGTCTAGACCTACAAGTATTTGTGATGTATTAAGGCCATCGATTAAATTATTTTGATCATTCATATAATGGAGCTCATAAATTGAAGATTGATAAAAATACAATAAATAAAATTGCGCGTCTATCTAGAATAAAGTTAGATGATAAAGAATCTGAAGATTATATTAAAGATCTTAATTCGATTTTAGACTGGGTTGAGCAGTTAAATGAGGTTAATACTGACAATGTAGAACCGTTAAGTAACATATCATCATCAATTTTACCTAAAAGAGAAGATGTATCTAATGATACTAATTCTAGTGAGGAAATTCTTGAAAATGCTCCTGATAAACTTGAAGGTTTTTTTGCAGTACCAAAGGTGGTAGAATAATGTCTAAGTCATCTTTGAAACAAACGTTAAAAAATCTCGAGTCAAAAAAAATATCAATAAGAGAATTAAATCAGGATTATTTAAAAAGAATTAAGGAAAAAGAAAACTTAAATGTATTTATTCATTTTAGTGAAGAGAATGTTTTAAAGCAGATAGATAACTTAGAGAAAGATAATTCAGCAAAAAAATTAAAAGGAATGCCGATTGCAATCAAGGATCTATTTTGTACTAAAAGTATGCCTACAACCGCAGCTTCAAAGATTTTAGAAAATTTTAATCCAACTTATGAATCATTTGTTACTCAAAAATTATTAGATGAAGGATCTATTTTTGTTGGCAAAACAAATCTAGATGAGTTTGCAATGGGCTCAGCTACTAATACAAGTTTTTTTGGAAATACAATTAATCCACTATCACAAGAAAATGAGCCTTTAGCTCCTGGTGGATCCTCTGGCGGTTCCGCAGCCGCAGTTGCTGCAGATTTATGTTTAGGAGCAACTGGAACAGATACAGGTGGATCAATAAGACAGCCAGCTAGCTTTTGCGGTGTTGTTGGTATCAAACCAACATATGGTTTATGTTCACGATGGGGTATAGCTGCATTTGCATCTAGTTTGGATCAAGCAGGAATTTTTTCACATAATGTTGAAGATGCATCAATATTATTACAATCAATCGCTGGATTTGATCAAAGAGATAGTACAAGCGCAAAAGTAAATATTCCAAATTATTTTGAAAATTTAGATGATGATCTAAATGGGAAAACTGTTGGTATACCAAAAGAGTATTCTATTGATGGTACACCAATGGAAATAAGTCAGATATGGGAAGATGCTATCAAAGTTTTAGAAAAAAAAGGTGTTAAAATTAAAAATATTTCACTTCCTCATACTAAATATGCACTTCCTACTTATTATATAATTGCTCCTGCTGAAGCTTCCTCAAATTTAGCTAGATATGATGGAGTAAAATATGGTTTTAGATCTGATGAAATTGATTCTCTTGATGAAATGTATGAGAATACCAGAGCGCAGGGATTTGGAAGAGAAGTAAAAAGAAGAATTTTAATAGGAACATACGTATTATCTGCAGGCTATTATGATGCATATTATCTTAAAGCACAAAAAGTAAGAAAATTAATTGCTGATGATTTTAATAAAGCTTTTAAAGAATGTGATTTTATAGTTACTCCTACTGCACCAAGTGCTGCATTTCCCTTAAATGAAAAACAAAATGATCCTATCAAAATGTATTTAAATGATGTGTTTACGGTTCCTGCTTCTTTAGCTGGCCTACCAGGTATTTCCATTCCCTTTGGGAAAGATAAAAATAATCTACCACTAGGTATTCAAATATTAGGAAAACACTTTGATGAACAACAAGTTTTTAATGCCGCTGTATCTCTAGAAAGATCATATGAATAATTTAATAAAAGGTGAAAAGCATGATTGGGAGATGGTAATCGGTCTTGAAATACATGCTCAAGTAAAATCAAATTCTAAATTATTTTCTTCATCATCAACAAAATTTGGTTCATCACCAAATAGTCAAGTGTCTTTAGTCGATGCTGCTATGCCAGGAATGTTGCCTGTTATTAATAAGTATTGCGTAGTGCAAGCAGTAAAAACGGGAGTTGGTTTAAATGCTAAAATTAATAATTATTCTGTCTTTGATAGAAAAAATTACTTTTATGCTGATCTTCCACAAGGATATCAAATTAGTCAGTACAAATATCCAATTGTAGGGGAAGGAAAAGTCACAATTGATTTTAAAGATGGAACATCGAAAGATATTAGAATTGTAAGATTACATTTAGAACAAGATGCTGGTAAAAGTTTACACGATCAAAATCCTTCAAAAACATATGTAGATCTTAATAGATCTGGTGTTGCTTTAATGGAAATTGTTAGTGAGCCTGACATTAGAACGCCTGATGAAGCTGGAATGTATATATCCAAAATCAGATCAATTTTAATGTATTTAGATACATGTGATGGAAATATGCAAGAGGGTTCTTTAAGAGCAGATGTAAATATTTCAGTAAGAAAACCTGGAGATGAATATGGAACTCGATGTGAAATTAAAAACTTAAACTCTATAAAGTTTATAAAGCAGGCTATTAATTATGAAGCAAAAAGACAAATAGAAATATTAGAGTCTGGTGGTTCTATTGAGCAAAACACAATGCTCTTTAATACATCCACTGGCAAAACTAGACCCATGAGAAATAAAGAAGAGGCTCATGATTATAGATACTTTCCTGATCCAGATTTATTGCCACTAGAAATTTCTAAAGAAGAAATAGGAAAAATTAAATCATTAATACCAGAGCTTCCAGATGAGCTTAAGAATAAATTTATTGAGACTTATAAATTGTCTAATTATGATGCCTCAGTATTAACTGCAGAGAAACAAACATCTGATTATTTTAATGAAACAATTAATTCAGATCCAGAATTAAAAAATCATGCAAAAATAGTTGTAAATTGGATTACTTCTGAATTGTTTTCATTATTAAACAAAAATAATCAAGATTTAAATAACTCTCTAGTATCACCTGAAAACTTAGGACAACTTATAAAGTTAATTTCTACAAATGAAATTTCTGGCAAAATTGCAAAAGATGTATTGGAAGATATGTTTTCTTCAGGAAAAACAGCTAGACAAATCGTAGATGAAAAAGGCTTGCAACAAGTTACAGATCAAGGTGAAATAGCAAAAGTTATTGATGAAGTCATTGCAGAAAATCCAAAAATGGTCGAACAGTATCTAGCTGGTAAAGATAAGCTATTAGGTTTCTTTGTTGGTCAAGCTATGAAATTAACTAAAGGAAAAGCTAATCCAAAAATGTTAAATGATATTTTAAAAAGTAAACTAAAATAATAATACTAGTGAAGATACTCTATATCCATAGTAAATAAATACAAATAATATTATAAAAATACTTCCTCTATAATTTTCTGCAGCTCTCCAAACACCAATAGATATAAAAATTGTTATTAAAATTAAAAATAATTTTGAGATAACACTAAGATTATTTAAATTAAAGATTGATAAATAATTAGATCTTTCTGATAATTCCGAAAAAAGATACTTATCTAATTGTAATAACACTAATAAAAGAAAACCATAAATTAACTCACCTGCAATCCAAAAAGATTTCCAGAGCTTTATTTTTCCTTCAAAAAAATCATATATCAAGTTAATTTTAATCATCCTAAAATATTAATTCTTAAATATCATAAGTAAACTTATTTATCTGGTGTTTTTAAAGTATAGGATGTCCACAAAGAATGCCATTTTGCATAATTATCTTTTTTCTTATTACTACCTTCAATTATAACAACACTTTCAATTAGATATTTTGTGTTTTCTTTAAATAAGTAATCCAAATGTCCAACCTCGTTTGTTCTAAGATATTCTTTTCTAAAATAACCATTATTTAAACTCATAATAGAAACCTTATGATCAGCTAGTATTTTGTTTTTATATTCTAATAGAATTCTCTTACTTTCATTTAAATTTTTAAGAGGATTGTCTAAAAAAATTAATTCAAAGTCCATATTTGTATCGATATCTCTACCGTTAAAATTTTCTACACTAATTAATGACTTTGAATATCGTTTATAACTTTCAAAAAAATTTTCTGGATAGTTATTTTCTCTATGTGTTTCAGCTAAATATGGATATCCTTTTTCTCTTGTAAATATTTCAAATTTTACTAATTTTTCATATTCAACATATTTAGTTACTGATTCAATCTGTATTACATTTAACCCTTTGGACAGTTTTTTAATATTAAGAGCAGGAATATCACCTAATCTTCCTTTAATTTTAGATTTACCATCTTTAGAATGAAGGAATGAAATTTTAAAATATTCTTTTGTAAATGGTATTGGTGATCCTTCAAAATTTTCTCCAATAAATATATTCGCCACAGCTTTTTCATTATTTGATAAGTGATAATTTTTTGGATCAATCCAAAATTCATGACATAAAGAGATTTTTGTTATTGAAGTTAAGATAATAATAAATATTAATCTTTTTAAAGTAAATTTCATCATGTTCTCTTATATAAAAATTATAAAGTTATATATATTTTTAATTCTAGTATGTTTTTTAAATTTATTTTCAACATCTTCTATTAGTCATGAAATTAAGCCATCTATTGCAGATTTTACGTATGATGAAAGATATTTAAATTTCAAAATAAGATTAAACGCTGAATTAATATTATCCAATATTGATGCATCTATTGTTTCTAATACAGACTCTTCATCACTAAGTGAAATTTATGATAAATTTAGAATTTTAAGCAAAAAAGACCTTGAAGAAATGTTTCAAAATTCTTGGAGTGAAATAAGTTCTAATATTGATATTAAAATTAATAATGAAACAAAGAAAATAAATTTAGTTAAAACTGAAGTTGAAGATATAAAAAATTTTGAAATAAGTAGAGATATGCATGTTTATTTTAGAGTTTTATTGGATGAAAATTCTGAACAATTTACATTTAGATGGGTTAAAAACTACGGACCAATTATTTTAAGAGAGAATAATAATAACAAATTAGAAGATGAATTAGTTACAGAGTATTTGCAATCAGGAATTGAATCAAGTCAATTTTTATTTAAGGAAAATAATTTTAGTAAAACATTTAATAGCTTCGCAAAATTTTTTGTACTAGGAATTCAACATATTATTCCAAAAGGATTAGATCATATTTTATTCATATTTGGACTTTTTTTATTTTCACCATCTTTAAAAAAATTAATTTCTCAAATAACTATCTTTACTATTGCTCATTCAATTACTCTCATATTTGTTTCTTTATCTTTAATGAGAATCAATCCTCAAATTGTTGAACCTATCATTGCACTTTCTATAGTTTATATCGGATTAGAAAATATTTTTAAAAAATATATAAAAGAATATTTAAGATATGTTGTAATTTTGTTTTTTGGATTACTTCATGGTTTAGGATTTGCATTAGTTTTGAGTGATATAGGTTATAGAAGTAGTGATTTATTTGTAAATCTCCTCTCGTTTAATCTTGGAATTGAAGTTGCCCAAATATCTATAGTATTGGTTCTATATCTTTTGATTGCGTTAAACTTTGCAAAAAATAAAAATTATAGAATATTTTTTCAAGTTCCATCATCTATATTCATATCTATTATTGGGTTATATTGGTTTCTTGAAAGAATTAATTTTATTTAATAAATTTGATAATTTAAGTTCAGAATTAAACAAAATACTTGGTACGCTTTTGGTACGCCTTTATTTATAACTTTTGACTATTATCCCATTTAATCTCATGATATTGTTCTTTATAGTTTGATAAGTTGTACTGTAAAATTTATTAGTTTAACTGGTTAAATGAAATTGATATAGGAGATATCGACATTGAAGAAACAACAGGAGAGATGGGTGAGTGGCTTAAACCACAGGTTTGCTAAACCTGCGAAGGAAGTAATTCCTTCCGAGGGTTCGAATCCCTCTCTCTCCGCCAAATAGATATGTTTAAAGGAAGTATACCTGCGGTTATCACTCCATTTGTTAAAGATCAAGTTGACTATGCATCATTGACTAAAGTTTTAACTCACTTAATAGATAATGGCTCTCATGGATTAGTTCCTTGTGGAACAACTGGAGAATCTCCTACTTTATCTCATGAGGAACATAAAAAAATAATTGAAGAAACAATTAGAATTGTTGATAAAAGAATTCCTGTTATCGCAGGTACTGGCTCTAATAATACTTTAGAAGCTTTAGAATATACTAATCATGCAGAAAACTCAGGTGCAGATGCAGCTCTTATTGTAACACCATATTATAATAAGCCTACTCAATCTGGATTATATGAGCATTTTAAAATAATTGCAGAAAAAACAAATATTCCAATAATTATTTATAACATACCTGGCAGATCAATTGTTGATATGAATATAGAAACCATGGTTAAGTTATCAAAACTTAAAAATATTATAGGTGTTAAGGATGCAACTAACGATTTATTTAGACCATTACTTACTAGAAAAAAAATGCAAAATAAATTTTGTTATCTTTCTGGAGAAGATGGAACTGCTTTAGCATATTTAGCACAAGGTGGGCACGGTTGTATCTCAGTTACAGCAAATGTAGCTCCAAAATTATGTTCAGAAATGCATTCTGCATGGCAAGAATCAAATATTTCCAAAGCTCAAGAAATTAATTTAAAATTATCTTCTTTACACAATGCTTTATTTATAGAGTCAAGTCCTGGCCCTGTTAAATATGCAGCTTCACTTTTAGGTTTATGCAATGACAGCACAAGGCTTCCTTTATCAGAAATAAATGATGATACAAAAAAAATAGTCAAAAATTGCCTTCAAGAACTACAACTTTTGTAAATGAAAATAATTGCCGCTAATAATAGAGCTAATTATAACTTTACAATATCAAATAAAATAGAAGCCGGTATTGTATTAACCGGATCTGAAGTTAAATCTTTACGTATAAATACAGGTTCAATTAGAGGATCTTATATTATGGAACAAAATGGTGAACTTTGGCTTTCTAATTCTTTTATAAAAAAATATCAAAATTCTACAGACTATAACTATGATCCAAGTAGAAATAGAAAATTATTAGTTACAAAGAGAGAATTTGATAAAATATCAGGATCAATTAAGCAAGGTGGATATACAATAATACCACTATCTTTATATTTTTCAGATAAAGGTTTAGCAAAATTATCTTGTGGAATTGCTAAAGGTAAGAAAAAAATTGATAAAAGAGAGTCAATTAAACAAAGGGACTGGAATATTAAAAAACAAAGATTGCTTAAAAATAATTAACTATTTACTTTTAAAAATTGATCACTATAAGCTGTTTATGGCTAGAATAACAGTAGAAGATTGTATTGATAAATTTACAAGTAGATTTGAATTAGTATTAGTAGCATCTAACAGAGCAAGAAAATTGTATTCTGGAGAAACTCCTACAGTAGAAATTGATAATGATAAAAATACAGTAATTGCACTTAGAGAGATTGCAGAAGAAACTCTTTCAACAGAAAAACTTAAAAACGATTTAATTGAAGAATATCAAACAAGTACATTTAATGAAGATGAGGAAGTTAACGAAATAGAAGATAATAGTGACGAGTCTCAATCTGAAAAAAATCATTTAGAATCCAACGAGTTAAATATTGATGAAACACAGCAAAATGATCAGGACTTTAATCAGCCTACAGATGAAACATCTATTGAAACTTCACAAGATAATTTAAAAAATTCACCAGATGAAGATAAGGTGCAAAATTCATAATAAAGTCAAACTAAAATTAAAATAAATAATTTAAATATTATTTATGTCTAAAGAAATTCATAAAGAAATAGAATATATAACTTCATATCTTACAAATCAGGAAAAAGATAAAGTAATACATGCGCTTAAATTAAGTGAAGAAGCTCATAGTAATCAGTTAAGAAAATCTGGAGATCCGTTTATAACTCATCCATTAGAAGTTGCTAAAATTTTGACTTCTATAAAATTAGATGCAGATTCTATAGTTGCTGGCTTACTTCATGATACTTTGGAAGATACTAAATTAAATATTGATGAAATTCATAAAAATTTTGGAAATCATATAGTTGAACTTGTTGAAGGTTTAACTAAAATAAATAAATATTCATTAAAAGTTAACAATCAAAAATTTGGTGAAAATTATAAAAAATTAATTTTAGCTACTACAAAAGATTTAAGAGTAATTTTAGTAAAATTAGCTGATAGACTTCATAATATGAGAACTATTCATTTTTTAAAAGATGAAAATAAAAAAACTAAAATAGCTTTAGAAACTTTAGAAGTTTTTGCCCCCCTAGCACAAAGATTGGGCATGAAAGAATGGCAAGATGAGTTGGAAGATATTTCATTTGAAGTAATTAATCCTGATGCAAAAAAAACAATTAAAGAAAGATTAGAATATTTAAAATCAAAAGATGATAATATTATTGATGAAATTAGATATGAGTTAAAAAATATTTTTTTTCAGGAAGATTTATTTTGCAAAGTAGAAGGCAGGATTAAATCGCCTTATTCAATATGGAATAAAATTAAAAATAAAAATATTTCTTTCGAACAACTCTCAGATATAATGGCTTTTAGAGTTGTTACTAATTCAACAAGAGAATGCTATAGATGCTTAGGTATAATACATAGGCAATACCCTTATATTCAAGGTAGGTTTAAAGATTTTATTTCCGCCCCTAAATCAAATGGTTACAGGGCTCTACATACATCAGTTATGGGGCCTAAGAATAAAAAAATTGAAATTCAGTTTCGCTCTAATATCATGGATCAAATTGCTGACTATGGTGTGGCTTCTCATTGGAAATATAAAGATCCCAAAAAAATAAAAGAAAAAGACGCAAGAGAGTATAAGTGGGTATACGATTTGGTTGATTCAATGAATTCTTCTGTTTCTCAAGATGAATTAATTCAAAACTCAAAATTAAAAGTATTTCAGAATGATATTTTTGTATTTACCCCTAAAGGTGATCTTATAGAATTACCTAAAAATGCAACTCCTGTAGATTTTGCATACGCAATACATAGTCAGATAGGTGATAAATGCGTAGCAGCTAAAATTAATGACAAGCTTCAGCCATTAAAAACAATATTAAATAATGGTGATCAAATAGAAATTATCACGTCGGAGTCTTCACAGCCTTCCCCTCTATGGCAGAGATTTGCAGTAACAACAAAAGTAAAATCACAACTAAGAAGATTTTTCAGATTTAAAAAGAAAGAAGAGTATATAATTTTTGGCAGAGAAATATTACTTAATTATTTTCAAAAAGAGAATTATGACTTTAACAAAAAAATTGAAGAAAAAATTCTTGAATATTTTAATTATAAAACAATAAATGATATATATGCTCTTATAGGGTCAGGAGAAATTACTGCACTTTCTGTAATAAAAAAAATTTATCCAGAGTATAATTATATCCCTATTTCAAAATTTAATGAAAATATTCAAAACCCCATTAAATTAAAAGGATTAACAGCAGGCATGTCTTATCATCTTGCAGGATGTTGCTCTCCTTTAAAAGGAGATAGCATAGTTGGGATAGTTACTGCAGGAATAGGAGTTGCTGTTCATACACTTGATTGTGATACGCTTACATCATATCAAGACGCTCCTGATAGATGGTTAAATATCTCTTGGGATAATCAAAAAAATTTAGAAACTGTATCTAATGCAAGAATTGTTGTAGTGTTATTTAATAAACCTGGAAGTCTTGGAAAGGTTACAACTGTTATTGCTAAAAATAATGGAAATATATCAAATATTCTTTTTTCTGTAAGAAAACCTGATTTTTTTGAAATTATAATTGATATTGAGGTTCGAGATGCTAATCATTTACAAAACATCATTGCAGCATTAA
>CACBQR010000018.1 GCA_902541435.1 uncultured Alphaproteobacteria bacterium | reverse complement strand
ATGCTGAATATGAATACCAAAAACATGTTTGTTAAAAAAATAGTAACAAAAAATTACAAATATTGCTGCCCAAAAAATTTGCATTGGGAAGCCATAAAAATTTCCAACTAAAAGAGGGTAGATCCAGTGGTTCTCTACTTCCATAATCGTAATGGATCTGCTGTTAGATAATAAGAGAATTACACCTCTCAATAAAAATAATACTCCAAGTGACGCAACAAGAGAGGAAAGTCTAAATACAACAATTAATGTTCCAACGAGAGCACCAATAGCTGCTCCAGTAAAAATACCAAGAACTAAACAAATAGCCGGATCAACACCGTTCTTAACTAATAATGCAAAAACATAAGCTGCTACAGCGTAAGTAGAGGCAAAGGAAAGATCTATTTCACCAGATGCAACTAGAAAAACTAATGGTATAGTCAAAAATATCAAAGTTGGCATCATTACAAATACTGATTGATGAAGGTTGGGCCTTATCCAAGCTTCTGGTGCACCTATTAAAAAAATTACCATTAATAGAACAAAGTATCCAATGCTTCCTAAAGCCCTTCCATTTCTGTGGAAGTAATTACTTAAATATGAATTATTTTTACTCATTAGTGTGCCTTTATTGTTTCTCGCATTATCTTCATGAGTTCTTCTGGTGTTGATACATCATTTTTATTAAGTTGATGAACAACTTCTCCTCTATCTAAAATTACAAATCTATCCGATATATCATATACATGATAAATGTTATGACCAATAAAAAGAACTGATCTATTTGATTTTTTTACATTTAGGACAAAATCAAAAACTTTCTGTGTTTCATTAAGAGATAAGTTATTTGTTGGCTCATCAAGAACAATTAATTCTGCTTTATTATAAATTGCTCTTGCAATTGCTACGCCTTGTCTTTCACCTCCGGATAAATTTCCAACAGGAGATTCAGCATTAATTAATTTTGATGTAAAACCTATTTCTCTTATTAATCTATTTGCTTCAAAAATTTGTTCTTTTTCTTTTATAAAACCAAATGGGTATCGAAGTTCCTTACCCATAAAAATATTTTTAACTATCGATTGTTGTGGAGTTAAAGCTCTATCTTGAAAAACAGTTTCTATACCAGACTCTCTAGCCTTGAGTGCATTCCAAGCGTTTACTTTTTTTCCTCTTATTAGTATATCACCTTCGTCAGGACTATATACACCTACTAGTGTTTTAATTAATGTTGATTTACCTGCACCATTATCACCAATTAAACCTACCACTTCACCCCTGGTTACTTTTAATGATGCTTTGTTTAGAGCAGTAATACCGCCAAACCTTTTTGTAACATTATCTAATTCAATGATATTTTCCATAAAATTTGAAATGCTAACCCATTAAAATGGGTTAGCAATATATTTACCTATCTTAAGCCTGCATCAGCAAGAGCTTTAACAGCTTGATAATTATTTGTATCAACAAATCCTGCACCAGTATCTTGGTTTATTGCACCAGTACCAAGTACAGCTGTTTGACAAAGTGACAACACTGGAAGATACCCTTGAAGAAAAGGTTGTTGATCAGATGTTAGATGAACATATCCTTTTTCAAACGCCGACATAATTTGTGGACTTGTATCAAATCCAATTTGAAGTAACTCACCTGGTCCATAACCAGCAGCTTTGGCAATACCTTCTGCAACATTCATTACATCACTTCCAGAGTGAACAATTACTTTTGTTTCAGGATTTGCATTTAACGCTGCTGAGAAAACTGGGATAGTCATATTTGGATCTGAAGCATAAGCTGGTTGTCCATCAAGAACAGTAACTGTCATTCCGTGTTCTTCAAATATGATTCTTGCACCATCTTCTCTTTGAGCTCTAGCGTAATCTCCAATAGGAACCATTACTATAGCGTGATCTCCAGCTTTGAAACCAAATTGCCTAATTGCTTCTCTAGCAAGAGCTTTACCTTGAGTTGCTAAATTTGCTCCTACGTATCCGCCACCAAATTTTGCTCTTACACCTGATGGATCAACGTTTTGATATGTCATTAGAATACCCTTTTCAGCGGCTTGTTTTGCTAAAGGCATTAGAGCTTCATCTCCTGGATGTCCCATCATTGCAATAGCATCAACACCAAGTCCAACTGATTCTCTAAGTTGACGGACCATTTTTTCAAAATCCCATTCTGAGTATATAATTTCGGCGTCAGCTCCAGTATCTCTAATAGCATTCATAGCTCCTGCTGCAACTATTCCAGCAAAACCTCCTGCTTCAGGACCACCTGCATAGAAATGCATTTTTACATCTGAGCACCATTTATCACCTAGGTCTTGTCCAGTTGGAGCAGCATAAGCTTGCATAGAAACTGGAAAAAGAAATAAAGTAATAAGAAGTAATTTAATAATTTTCATATTTCCTCCCACGGATTTATTTTTAACATTAATATTAAATAATAATAATAAAGTTTAACAAAAATAACTTGTAAATGTCAACTAGTAGAGTCTTTTACTTATACGCTTAGTTTGTCCATGACTATAGACACCATCAACCCCACCATCTCTTCCATAACCAGATCTTTTGTAACCACCTCCAGGAAGATTAGTTCCATCAACAGACCAATCATTATGCCATATAATTCTGGCTTGAATTCTATCAGCTGTCCATCTCGCTTTTTGATCATCTGCAGTAAATACACCCGAAGCTAGACCATATTTCGTTGAGTTTGCTATACTTATTGCTTCTTCTTCATCTTCAAAATCAAATATTGATGTAACAGGACCAAATATTTCTTCCTGAGCAATTGTTGCATCAATTTTTACATTATCAAAAATAGTTGGTTGATAAAAATTACCATCTTCTCTTTCAGCTTTTTCTCCACCTATGGCTATAGTTGCTCCTGATTGTACTCCAGATTTTACATAATTTGAGACTCTTTGCATTTGATCTTTTGAAATAAGTGGTGTTACCTGAGTATCTTTTTCATCACCTGCACCAACTTTTAATTTTTGAGTTTTTGCCACTAGCTTTGTCATATACTCATCTTTAATTTTTGGATGCAGTAATACTCTAGACATCGCTACACAAATTTGACCAGCATTAGGTTTAAAAACTCCTCTTAAAGTACTGTCTACAGCTTTATCAATATCGGCATCAGGATAGATTATAGCTGCAGACTTTCCGCCTAATTCAAAATGAGTAGGAATAATTCTATCTGCTGTTTCTTTTAGAATTTCAGATGCAACTTCAGGCGATCCTGTAAAAACAATATAATCACTTCCAGGATGTTGAACTAGTTTTCGACCAGTTGTTTCACCATAACCATGAACAATATTTATAATTCCATCTGGTACACCTACATCTTTAAAAATTTGACCATAAAAATTAGATGATATGGGACACAATTCAGGAGGTTTGATAACTATTGTATTTCCAACAATCCAGTTTTGTGCAACCATACCTGAGAAAATAGAAACAGGATAGTTCCACGGAACAATTTGAAGAGCTACTCCAAACGGTTCAAGGACAACATAATTTAAAGTATCATGTCCAGAAGGTATAAGTTTATTTTCTATTTTATCTGTTAGCCCAGCATAAAAATCAAAAGTATCAGCAGCACCTTTAAATTCATCAATACATTGTTTAATTGTTTTGCCATTTTCTTGGCTAAGGAGTTTGCCTCCTTCTTCTTTTTGCTCTCGTAATTTTTGAGCAATAGCTCTCATCATATTCGACTTATCTTTTGCATCCATATCAACTAAAATTCTTTTATCGAATGCTCTTTTTGCAGCTTTGAAAGCTAAATCTATTTCTTCATCCAATGCTTCATCAATATTACCAACAATTTTTTGATTAGCCGGATTTAATACAGGAATATTTTTCTTTGAGAGTGAATCAATGAATTTACCATTAATAAAATTTCTTAACTCCATATAAATGTTTAGATAAAACTAAAGGTAAGGATGTGTCAAGTATAGTTTAATTATTTGGCAGTTGAACAGGAATAAAATAGTCAGGATTTTTAGATTTTTTTATAACTGCTGGTATTATTTTTTTGTATGCAGAGTACAATGTTTGTGGTTCTGGCATTTGATCTTTTATTACTTCATATAATTTAGGAAGATTGTAGGAAGGTACCATAGGAAACATATGATGTTCGATATGGTATTCCATTTTCCAGTATATAAAACTAAAGATTGGGTTTAATCTTACTGATCTAGTAGATAGACGATGATCCTTTGTGTTTTCCTGCAATCCCATATGTTGGGTTAAACCCCATATACCATTAAAAGTAGCAAAGAATTTTGGTATCAAAAATAATAATATAGGAAGTAATGATGCAAAATAAATTGAAATAGCAATTATTGATATCCAAAGTAAAACAAAAATTCTTGAACTATTAATACAATCCTTAATTTTATCTTCAGGAATGCAATCTCTCATTACATCAGTTTTAATTCCAAGAGCATGTTGAATAATTTCAACGTAAAGTGATTTGTGAATAGTAAAGAAACCAATACCAGGAATAAAATTTATCAAAAAACTGAAAAGGGTGTGCTTAGAAAAAATACTTCCGTCTGCTTCATAGTCATGAGGATCGACTGAGGCTGTATAACTATGATGAAGAGAATGACTCCATCTCCATCTTACGGGTTCAAAATTATTCATAAAGCTTGCAATATGGTAAAAGAAATCATTTAGCTTACGTGTTCTAAATGCTGTTCTATGACCGCACTCATGCCAAATAGCATCTGCACCTCCCCAAAACATACAGTAAGCTAGGTATACAGGAATAAACCACCAAGTTTGCCAGAAATAAGCTGAAAGTATGCCTAGTCCAGTTAGAGATAATGTAAATATGATAATATGCTTCCAACCTTCGTAATCTGTTCTCTTAGAGAGATTTTTAAGTGTTTTGCGATCTATATTTGCCCTAAACCACTCATTTGATATGTTGTTAATACCTGTTTGTATTTTATTATTATTTGACATATTTTCTTTATAATTAATAAAAAATAAATTATTTTCCAGTAATTTTCTCAATATTATTTTATAACAAACAAACAATATTTAGTTTATTTAGCAAAATAAAAGAAAAATCTTAAAAAATGAATCTTACTATAGTTGGTACCGGTTATGTTGGGTTGGTAACAGGAGCATGCTTTGCCGAATTTGGTTATTCTGTAACTTGTGTAGACAAAGATATTAAACGCCTTGATATGCTTAAATCAGGAAAGTGCCCATTTTTTGAACCAGGTATGGACGACCTTTTAGACAAGCATATTAATAAAACAAAGTTAATATCTTTTGAATCAAATATTAAAAATAACTTAGATAATACTGATATAATTTTTATTACTGTAGGAACTCCAACAAGAAGATTAGAGGATGATGCTGATTTAAGTTTTGTTTGGCAAGTTGCTGAAGAAATTGCTGATAATATAAAAAAATATTGTTTAATTGTAACTAAGTCTACTGTTCCAGTTGGAACTACAAGAGAAGTAAAAAAAATTATATCAAATAAAATTGATCAAAAACTTTTTGATGTAGTATCCAACCCAGAATTTCTTCGAGAGGGATCTGCAATCAATGATTTTATCAGGCCAGATAGAGTGGTTATTGGAACAGAAAATAAAAAATCTGAAAATATTATGAAGGAGCTATACAGGCCTTTATTTCTTAAAGAAACACCAATTGTAGCTACATCTATCGAAACTTCAGAGATAATTAAATATGCATCAAATAGTTTTCTAGCAACAAAAATAGCCTTCATTAATGAGGTTGCTGATTTGTGTGAAGTTGTTGGTGCTGATGTTCAACAAGTTGCATATGCAATGGGTATAGATAAAAGAATTGGATCTAAATTTTTGAATGCTGGACCGGGATTTGGCGGCTCATGTTTTCCAAAAGATGTTAAGGCATTTGCTTCAACTGCTAAAAACAAAAATATTAATTTATCAATCATTGATGCTGTTAATAAATCTAACCAAGATCGTATAATAAAAATTTCAAATAAAATAGTTTCAAATATTGAAAATAAATCTACCATTTGTTTTCTGGGTTTAAGCTTCAAGCCCAATACTGATGACATTAGGGATTCTACTTCCATGAAAATTGCATCTAACCTATTTGAAAAAGGATATAATATTCAATGTTATGATCCTGAAGCAATGAATAATGCCAAAAAAGAAAATTCAAATTTTATTTTTTTCAATTCTGCTTATGAAGCTTGTGAAGGAGCATCAGCGATTATTATTGGAACAGAATGGAATGAATTTAGGGCATTAAATTTCAAAAAAATATCAAATATTTTAAAAGAAAAAATTATTTTTGATTTAAGAAATATTTATATTCCGGAAGATTTAAAAAAGTTGGGATTTAATTATTATGGTACTGGAAAATAAATTGAAAATTGAAAATTTTGATAAAGAGGTCTTAAGAGAGTACGATATCAGAGGTATAGTTGGAGATAATATTAATCAAAATACAGCCTATACGATAGGTAGAACGTTTGGATATACTGTAAGTAATAGATTAAAATCTAATGTAATAGCAACTGGGTATGATGGAAGATTAACATCACCGGACCTACACCAAGCTCTTTGTGAAGGATTAAAAGACTCTGGAGCAAAAGTTATTAATATTGGTATGGGGCCAACCCCTATGACTTATTTTGCTCATTATCATCTTGAAACGGACGCTGTTATAATGGTGACAGGATCACACAATCCTTCAGAATATAATGGTTTCAAAATGGTTTTAGCTAAACATTCTTTTTATGCTGAAAACATCCAAAGCCTTCAAAAAATAATAGATCAAGACACCTTTAAATTACTTGAAGGTGAGATTATTAATAAAGATATTAAACTAGATTATACCAAAAGATTATTACAAAATATTAATCTCAATAAGAAAATAAAAATTGCTTGGGATATTGGTAACGGAGCAATGGGATCAGTTATTAAAGAAATTACGGATAATTTAAATAATTCTGAAAACATTTTAATAAATGAAAAAGTTGATGGCAATTTTCCAAATCATCATCCAGACCCTACGGTTCCAGAGAATATGCAACAATTAATAAAAGCTGTTCAAGATAACCATTGCGATATAGGTCTTGCTTTTGATGGAGATGGAGATCGTTTAGGTGTTGTAGATAATTTAGGTAATTTAGTTTGGGCAGATCAATACATGTTATTACTATGCACGGAAATTGCAAATTTATATGATAATCCAAAAATAATTATGGATGTTAAATGTAGTAAAGTATTTTTTGATGAAGCAAATAAAATGAACTGTGATCCTATAATGTCTAAAACTGGCCATTCACCCATAAAAGAAAAAATGAAAGAATTGAACTCTCCATTATCTGGAGAAATGAGTGGTCATGTTTGTTATGCTGATGATTTTTATGGTTATGATGATGCTATGTATGTTGCATTACGACTATTAAGAATATTATGTAATCAGGAAAAAACTTTAAATGAATTAATTAATTTTTATCCTAAAACATTTTCAACACCAGAAACAAGATTCGATGTTGATGAAACAAAAAAATTTTCAATTATTGAAGAAATTAAAGACAGGATAAAAAATACAGAGGGTAAATTAATTGACATAGATGGCATAAGAGTTGAAAATGATAATGGATGGTTTCTAATGAGGGCAAGTAACACGCAAAACCAATTGACATGTAGAGCAGAGTCAACTTCACAAGAAGGTCTTAAATCTCTAATAGAAATTATCGAAAATCAACTATCTTTAAGTGGTGTAAATTATAAATTTACAATCTAACAAAACAATCACGGTTATATTTTTTTAGTCTTTTACATGCTGTATACGCTTCTTTTTTAGAAAAGTTTTCAAATCTAGATTCATAAAGTTGTTTGCCGCTAACTTTTACGAGAACTACATTTGAAATTTTATCTTTTGTAGAAACTGGATATTTACTTTTAATTAATTTAATTTGTTTTTCAGCATTATTTCTATATTTAAATGTTCCAACAACAATTGAATAATTATTTTTTTTAACCTCTTTTACTTCTACTTCTTTTTTAACAATTTCTTTTTTATTATTATTAATTTTTATATTTAATTCAGCAAATTCTTTATCCATTATAATTTTAAGAGATTTATTTCTTTGGCTCCCAGTATCGCCTCCAAAAATTATACCAATGAGTCTTTTATTGTCCCTTACAGCGGAAAAAGCTAATTGAAAACCAGATGCCTTTATATACCCCGTTTTAATTCCATCTCCCCCCTCATAACTGAGCATTAATTTATTATGAGTTTTGTAAGTTTTACCTTTGTAAGAAAACTTTGTATTACTGAACAATTTATATTCATTTGGAAAATTTGTAATAAGCTTATGACATAGTTTTGAAATATCTCTTGCAGTTGTTAATTGAGCTCTATTAGGAAGACCAGATGCATTCTTAAATGTTGTATTGCTCATACCAAGATTTTTTGCATATTGAGTCATAAGTTTTGCAAATTCTTTTTCAGTTCCTGCTATGTTTTCTGCTACCACGGTAGCTACATCATTTGCCGATTTAATTATAAGTGCATTGACAGCATCTCTTACTTTAATACTTGAACCTTCTTCTAAATATAATTTGCTTGGTGATCTTGATGCAGCAACGCTTGATACACTCAATTGACTATCGTAGCTTAGCTTTCCTTTTTTGATGTAATCAAATACAATGTATAAAGTCATTATTTTTGTAAGGGATGCTGGATAATTTCTAGTATCAGCATTGACTTCAAATAAAACTTCTTCAGTATCAAAATCGATTACTATAGCTGCTTTTTTAGCTAATATATTTGATGAAAAACTTATTATGAAAAAACTATTTAAAATTATGATTAATAATAAATTTTTTTTCATTTTTCTTTGATTAACATAAGATTTTCGATGCTTTCAAACATAAAAATACTTTAAAATATTTCAAAACATATTATTTAATAAATATGGCAAATGAAGATCAAAATAACAATAATAATGAGGATTTTCAAAGGGGTCTATTATTAGATACTAAACCAAAAACAAAAAAACCTTCTATGTATAATGTCCTATTATTAAATGATGATTATACTCCAATGGAATTTGTTGTAATGGTTTTAGAAAAAATATTTAATAAAAAACAAGAAGAGGCAACGCAAATTATGCTACATGTTCATAAAAATGGTATTGGAGTGTGTGGAACATTTACTTATGAGGTAGCGGAGTCTAAATGTAAATCGGTAATGGATATGGCAAAAAAAAATGAACATCCCTTACAATGTACAATGGAAAAAAGTTAATGCTGTCACAAAATTTAGAAAAAACATTAAGAGAAGCATATCAATTAGCAACGAACTATAAGCATGAGTATGTAACTCTAGAGCATCTTTTATATTCTCTTTTGGAAGACCAAGACGCAATTAGTGTGCTTAAAGCGTGTGCAGTTGATATATCAAATTTAAAAGAAAACGTTGAAAAATTTATCATTAACGATTTAGAAAATCTTAAAGAAAATTTTACAGGAGAGCCAAAATTAACAAATGGTTTTCAAAGAGTTTTACAAAGAGCTGCTATACACGTGCAATCGAGTGGAAGAGAGAGTGTTACAGGTGCCAACATGATTGTAGCTTTATTTTCTGAGAAAGAAAGTCATGCAGTATATTTTCTTCATCAACAAAATATGAGCAGATTAGATGCGGTTCAATATATTTCACACGGTATTTCAAAAGCTAATGAAAGTTTTGAAAATGAAGAATTTGTAGATAGTCAAACAAATGATAATAATACACAACAAAAACCGAAAAGTGCTTTAGGTCAATTTTGTATAAATCTTAATGAAAAATCAAAAGATGGTAAAATTGATAAGCTCATTGGTAGAAGCAAAGAATTAGATAGAACAATTCAAATTTTATGCAGAAGACAAAAAAATAATCCTTTATTTGTTGGAGACCCTGGTGTGGGAAAAACAGCAATTGCTGAAGGTTTAGCAAAAAGAATTACAGAAAAAAAAGTACCTAAAATTATGGAGGACGCTGTAATTTATTCTTTAGATATGGGCGCATTACTAGCAGGCACAAGATATAGAGGTGATTTTGAAGAAAGATTAAAAGCTGTTCTTAAAGAATTACAAAAGAAAGATAAAGCCGTTCTATTTATTGATGAAATTCATACAGTTATTGGAGCAGGAGCAACGAGTGGAGGCTCAATGGATGCAAGTAATTTATTAAAACCATCACTAGGAAATGGCACTCTTAAATGTATTGGATCAACAACGTATAAGGAATTTAAAAATTATTTTGAAAAAGACAGAGCTTTAGTAAGAAGATTCCAAAAAATTGATGTTAAGGAACCATCAAAAGATGAGACTGTAAAAATTCTTGAGGGTTTAAAAACGTACTATGAAGAACACCATAATATTAAATATTCACCAGAAGCAATTATTAGTGCAGTTGAGTTATCGAATAAATATATAGGTGATAGAAAGCTTCCAGATAAAGCTATTGATGTTATCGATGAAGCAGGAGCCTCTCAATATTTATTACCAGAAGAAAAGAGAAAAAAAATTATTCTTTCGAAAGATATTGAAGCAGTAGTTGCTTTAATGGCTAGAATTCCTACAAAATCTGTTAACCAAAGTGATAAGAACAGTTTAAAAAATTTAGAGAGAGATTTGAAAAATTTTGTCTTTGGTCAAGACAAGGCCATCGAAGAATTATCATCTTCCATTAAGTTGGCAAGAGCAGGACTAAGAGAAGATGGAAAGCCAATTGGCTCATATCTATTTTCTGGGCCTACAGGAGTAGGGAAGACTGAGGTAGCTAAACAATTAAGTAATACACTTGGTATTAAACTTCTTAGATTTGATATGTCAGAATATATGGAGCGTCATACAGTGAGCAGACTTATTGGAGCCCCTCCTGGTTACGTAGGTTTCGACCAAGGTGGATTATTAACTGACGGAGTCGATCAAAATCCTCATTGTGTATTGCTTTTGGATGAAATTGAAAAAGCCCACTATGATTTATTCAACATTCTTTTACAAGTAATGGATTATGGAAAACTAACCGATCACAATGGTAAGACGATAGATTTCAGAAACGTTATATTAATTATGACAACTAATGCTGGTGCAATTGATGTATCTAAAAACAAAATTGGTTTTAATGCAAAAAGATCTAACGATGATAGTAGTGATGCAATAAATAGAATTTTTTCACCAGAATTTAGAAATCGTATCGACTCAATTATTCATTTTAATCATTTATCTAAAAATATTGTACTTTCGATAGTAGATAAATTTATTATAGAAATTGAAGCACAACTCGAAGATAAAGGAGTTTCATTATCAATTAATAAAGAAGCAAAAGAATTTTTAGCTGAAGAGGGTTATGATGAAGTATACGGTGCTAGAGAATTAGGCAGAGTTATACAAGAAAAAGTTAAAAAACCGATGGCTGAAGAACTTATCTTTGGTAAACTAGCTAAAGGTGGACACGTTGAAATTACATGTAAAGATAAAAAAATTAACTTTGAATTTTCTAATAAACAAGAAGTAAAAAAAGAATTAGCTTAATTTTTGAAAGGAAGATAATCTTCTAATTTTTCTTTTTGATTGTCAATGAGTTGACTTTCGTTATCAAGAAAATTTTGAATAGCTTTACTAAATTCTTGATCTTTAATCCAGTGAGCACTCCATGTTTTTGTAGGCGCATAACCTCTTTGTAATTTATGCTCACCTTGAGCACCTGCTTCTACAATTTGAATCTTATTTTGAATTGCGTATTCAATTGCTTGATAATAACAGAGTTCAAAATGTAAAAATGGCACTTCATATTTTGATCCCCATAATCGTCCATACAAATGAGTTTTACTTAGAAAATTAATTGCAGAAGCAACCATTTTATCTTCTTGATAAGCCATTATAAGCAATATTTTATTTTTAAAATTCTGTAATATTTCAAAGAAAAATTCTTTAGTTAAATAAGTAGAACCCCATTTTCTTCCTGTTGTATCCAAATAACATTCATAAAAAAAATTTATATGCTCTTCTTTAATATCATCTCCATTAAGTAATTTTACAGTTAAATTATTATTTTCAATACATTGTCTTTCTCGCCTAATAATTTTTCTTTTTCTTGAGGATAAGTCATTTAAGAATTCATTAAAATTTTTGTATTCATTATTGTTCCAATGAAATTGTATTCCTGATCTAACCATAATATTATCAATACCATTCCAATTTGATGCATCATTGATAAAATTAAAATGTAGAGAAGAAACTTTTATTTTTTTTGCCTCTTGTATAATATTATTAATTACCTGAACTTTCTTTCCCTTTTTATCTTTTACTGATTTGTTTAAAACAATTCTATCACCAGTTACTGGTGTAAATGGTATTGCAGATTGAAGTTTTGGATAATAATTTATTCCATATCGATGATAGGCATCAGCCCAAGAATGATCAAAAATATATTCTCCGAAAGAATGGTTTTTTATGTAAAGAGGACATAATGAGATAATTTTATCATTTTCTTTTTCAATATAATGATATGATTGCCAACCTGTTTTGGTATTTGCACTATTACTTTTTTCTAAAGCATGAAGAAATTCATATTGTAAGAATGGATGATCATTTCCAACACATTCATTCCATTCAGAACTTTTAATGTTACTGAGCGAAGAGCAAAAGAAATGTTCACTCATTTTGAGTATGCTATTTAATTTTAATTATTGCGTCTATTTCAACAGAAATATTGAGAGGAAGAGCATTTGATCCAACTGCGAACCGTGCATGTCTGCCTTTGTCACCAAAAATACTAACTAATAAATCTGATGCTCCATTTATAATTTTAGGTTGATCAGTAAAGTTATCATTACAATTAACAAAACCCCCAAGTTTCAAAAAGGTATCTAATTGGTCCCAATCTCCATTTATTGATGTTTTTAAAGCAGCGATAATATTAATGCAGCAAATTTCAGCAGCTTTAATTCCTTCTTCCTCAGAAATATCTTCACCAACTTTTCCACTATACAAAATTTTACCATCTATTACTGGTCCTTGACCTGATACATAAACAGTACTATCTGAAAGTTTATAAGGCACGTAATTTGCAAGTGGTGTTGGCATATCAGGAATATTTAAATCTAATTTCTTGATATTTTCTTCAAAGATGTGCATTACATATATATATAAAACAATTTGGGTGAAGGTAAAGAAAACAAATATGATTAAATTTAAAAAACTATTTATTTTCATCTTCATTTTCTCAATATTTTTAAAAGGAGAGATTTTAATGGCTGATGAAAAAAAAGATATTATCCATATGACACTTAAAGATGGTATTGTTGTAATGGAGACTAAACCAGACGTAGCACCAAAACATGTTAAACAAATCAAGCAACTTATAGAAGAAGCACAGTATGATGGGGTTGTTTTTCATAGAGTTATAGATGGGTTTATGGCTCAGACAGGAGATGTAGAATTTGGGAATTCAAGTAATGATAGTTTTAACTTATCAAGGGCTGGTACAGGTGGATCAAAACTTCCTGATATAGAGGCTGAATTTTCATCAGAAAACCATGGAAGAGGAGCCGTGTCAATGGCAAGAGCACAAAACCCAAATAGTGCTAACAGTCAATTTTTTATTTGTTTTAATGACTGCTCTTTTCTAGATGGTCAATATACTGTTTGGGCTCAAGTTACCGAAGGTATGGAATATGTAGATAATATCACAAGAGGTGAACCACCTGCAGATCCAGATAAAATAATTAAAATGGAGATTATTAAATAATTAAATGTTTGTAGCTGACTTGCATAATGATCTTGTGCAAAGAGTTATCGAAGGTGAAGATGTTACAAAACTTACATCGCATGGGCATACGGACATACCAAGATTATTAAAATCTGAAATTGATTTAGAAATTTTAATTATTTGGGTTTCAAGTAATTCTAAAGAACCAAATTTTTTTAAAAGAGCTGATAAAATGTATGATGAGATTGAAAGAATTTCATCACACGAAGAAATTGTCATTCCAAAAAAACTCTCAGACATAAATGAGGCGATTAATAATAATAAGTTAATGCTTCCAATTTCAATGGAAGGTGGGGAGGGTTTAGAAAATGATATTAATAATTTATATCATTTTATAGAAAGAGGTCTTTTCTATTTTGGCCCAACTTGGAATCATTCTTTGGAATGGGTTTCATCAAATTATGATGAGACATACAATTCTTCAGAAATTAAAAGTCATGGTTTAAACGAATTTGGGAAAGAAGTAATTTCTATTTGCCAAGATAATAATGTGCTAATTGATGTTTCGCACATTGGAGAGAAAAGTTTTTGGGATATTGCATCAATAAGTACCAAACCTTTTATAGCCTCACATTCTAGCGTGTATAATTTGTGTCCTCATTTTCGCAATTTAAAAGATGATCAAATTGAAGCAATCAAAAAAGTAAAAGGATTGATTGGTCTTAATCCGTATCCTTTTTTTATTGATAAATCTTTTAAAGAGAGAGAAAATAAAGAAAGAAAAAAATATCTTGATGAACTAAATTCTATTGAAAGAAAATATTCTAATAAAACTTCCCAGTGGATAGCAAAACAACATTTTCTTCAAAAAAAATTATCAGACATATGTCCAAGTATAGAAGTATTTGTTGATCATATTGAGTATGTAATTAATAAAATTGGAATTGATTATGTCGGAGTAGGTAGTGATTATGACGGCCTTGATTGTTTGCCAAATAAATGGAATGATTGTTTAAATCACATGATAATTCAAGAAAGTTTAGAAAAAAGAGGATATAAAAATACTGAAATTGAAAAAATTATGGGAAAAAATATCTTAAGAGTTTTAGAAGAAATCTATAATTAATAAAACACCAATTAAGACTAAAATAAATCCTGATATCTTTTGAATAATATGTTTTCTTCTTTGGAAAAAATCACCCATTCCATAACTTGTTACTACAATTGTAACTAAAATATACCAAACTCCATCTATTACAGATGCAGTAATGACAAGAATTGAGTGCGAAAAAAAGGAATCATCAATTTTTACAAATTGTGAAAATACTGCTGAAAACCATATGAGAATTTTAGGATTTAAAATTGCTATAGAAAAACCTTGTAAGAATGAATTAAAATTTTTTTGATTATGTATATGTTCAATTTCTTGATTTTTTTTAAAAAGAAATTGGAAGCCAATAAATAATAAAAATAGAATTCCAATAATTTGTATAAATTGAAATAGTATTTCATTCGTTGTTAAAATAATTATAAGCCCAGTAACTGCAAAAACTGCGTACACACCCATACCAATCCCATGACCAACAGCAGTCATAAATCCAGCAAATCGGCTAATTGTAATACTATTTCTTATAATTAACGCTAAACTTGGGCCAGGTGACATTGCTCCTGCAACACAGACAGTAGCAAACTGAAGCCAAAATATAAAAGTCACTTAATTATATGTTAGGGTTAAATATTTTTTGATTGTTTCTTGTAAGCCAAATTCAAAAGTATCACAGATGAGAGCATGGCCAATAGATACTTCTTTAATATTATTTATTTTATCTAAAAAAAACTTTAAATTTTCTAAATTTAAATCATGACCAGCATTTAATTCAATTTTTGGAAACTCTTTTTCTAAATAGTTTGTTACGTTAATATAATCTTTAATTGCTTTTTCCTTATTTTCATTAAAGTTATGAGCATAATCAAAAGTATAAAGTTCTACTCTATCAGTTTTTATTACTTCTAAATTTTCCAGCGTTTTTATAGATGGGTTAATAAATATTGAAACACGAATATTCTTACTCTTAAATTCACTAACTATATCTGTTAATAAATTTTTGTTAGTTTCACAGTCCCAACCAAAAGAAGAGGTAAGAGCACCAGGTGGATCTGGAACTAAAGTTACTTGATCTGGTTTAACTTCAATTACTTTTTTGACAAAAAAATCTGATGGGTATCCCTCTACATTAAATTCTTTATTTTCAAATTTTGATAATAAGTTTTTTAAAGGTTCTAGGTCAGAAAATTTTGCATGTCTTTCATCCGGACGAGGGTGGACCGTAATACCATCTGCACCATAGTTTAAGCATTTATTACTTATATCAATCAAGTTTGGTAAATCAGCTCCTCTAGCATTTCTTACTAAAGCAAACTTGTTTACATTAACACTTAAGGCTGTCATGTTTATAAATTATATAACTTTCCCATATGTTTTAATCATCCAATCATTTACTTTTGGATGTTTATAAATTTCATTTCTCATCTTTTTTAAATTTTCATATGGTTCTAATATATTTGTTGAAACTCCATCAATAATCCCTGACTCAAACCAACCTAG
The DNA here is from genome assembly GCA_902541435.1 of uncultured Alphaproteobacteria bacterium. Lineage (GTDB taxonomy): Bacteria > Pseudomonadota > Alphaproteobacteria > HIMB59 > CACPNW01. The sequence continues at coordinate 7,069 of CACBQR010000018.1, read as the reverse complement.
TAATCTCCATATAGCTAAATCTGCTATAGAGATGTTTTCACCCACAAAAAATAAAGAGTTATCATTTTCTTTAATTAAGTTTTCTAGAAAATTAAAATATTTTGGTAGATGTTTGGTGGCTAAAATTTTTCTAGCTAGTTTTAATTTTTCCTTTTCTTTATCTCTGCTTGATAATGTAAATAAATAATTAATGTCTTGAGCAACTTCAATTACTTGATCTATGCGAGCTGCTGCAAGATCATTATCTTTTGGATACAATCCTGATAACTTGCCACAAAATCGTGCAATTGCACCTGTTTGAGCAAAAATTTCACCATCTACATCTAGAACTGGAAGTTGTCTAAATGGAGCTATTTTTTTATTGGGAAGAATCCCTGAATTTTTAAAATTATCTCTATCTTTTCCTTCTATTATATAATTATTAAAAGGAATATCACCAATATACAAAGCCAATCTTGTCATTTCAGCGCGCCAAAAAGCTATTTTAAAATAATATAATGTGATTTCCATGTTGATTATTTAATTTTATTACATGATACACAGTTATGTTCAAAAAAAATATAGATATTTTGATCATTATTCTAAATATTATTTTCTTTTCATACTACGCTATTCAACTTTTAATATTTACTGATGAATTTGCTATAAATAATTTAGGTTTTTTTAATCACGCAGTAGCAGGTTTATCAGAAATCGTAGGAATAATATTTATTACTTTTGTTATAGCTTACATAATAATTATGTTCAGAGGAATAGAAAAACAACTACCATTCATTTTTTTAATATTTATTTTTCAAGTTTTAGTATCATTAAATTTCTGGAGATATGTTTTTACGAATAGTCCTGGTGAAACAAGTCTAAATATTATTGCAACTAATGCGGTTTTATTTTCTATATTGAGTATTTTAAATTTATTTTTTATTTTTCGAAATCTCAAAAAAATTTAACATTGATCATTTATTATTTCACCTTTTCTCATAGGCATAGAATCAATCAATTTAAATAAGCGTAAAAAAATTTTTTCATTTATACTATAATCTTTAATTGATCCGTCGTATCCGATTAACCATATTCCATATTTATTAAGAAAAATTGGTGTTTCAAATTCTTTATTTTTGAATTTTTCAAAGTATATAAATTTTAAATTTCTATCGTTTATTGAGCATTCATTTTCAGATACAAATTTTTGAGAAGATAGAAATATTTTATCCTCTTTTTTTTCGAAGGAAATAATAACTATTCTTTTCTCCCAATTTAAATCAGATATTTGTTTGGCCATTATTTCAAAATTTATTAATAGAATTAAAATTACAATTACATATCTCATTTGAATGGTGCTGATACCGAGAATCGAACTTGAATCTGACCGTTACCAACGGCCTGTAATAACCATTATACTATATCAGCACTTATATAATATTAGCATAAGCAAATTATTTACTCAAATAATTCATAATCTACTTCATCAACCTTTAACGCTACCAGCGGTTAAACCTCCTACTAAGTATCTTTCAAAAATAAAAAATAGTAAGAGTACAGGCACAGTTATCATCACAGATCCAGCCATCAAATATTGTCTTGGCACTTCTTGATCATCAAGTTGAGTATAAAGACCTCTTGGTATAGTAAAATATTCTTGATTATCTAAAAACATAAAAGCAAATAAGAATTCATTCCAAGCAATCATAAATACGTACAATGAAACAGATAAAATAGCTGGCACACTTAACGGTAATGTAATTCTTAAGATGACCCCAATACGAGAACATCCATCAATAAGAGCAGACTCTTCTAGTTCATATGGGATACCTTTGAAATATCCTTGCAACATGTAAAGTGCAACAGGAATAGTTGTTGCCGGATAAACAATCATTAGACTAAACAAACTATTTCTAAAACCAAGCTGACTGAATATAACATAAAGTGGAATTACAAGTACTATTGCCGGAACCATATATATTATTAAAATAGATGATGATATTTTTGATCTTCCTGCAAATCTTAAGCGCGCAACTGCATATGCACCTGGAATAGAAAAAAACAAACTGATGAAAACAGTTACAAATGAGACAATAGTGCTGTTTAAAGCAAAATTTAAAAAGTTGTATTGAGTGATAACCGCAATATAGCTCGAAAAAAAATCTGATATTGAATAAAAAAATGGAATACTTAAATCAGTTGGGTTTTGTAACAAAACCATTTGGCTTTTTAAGCTTGATACAAACATTAGATAAAAAGGAAAAATAATTATAAAAGAAAAAAATATTAAACTATTTGTTTTAAGAAATTTTAAAAAAGAAACTTCAAATAAAAAATTACTAAAATTTTTAGCTGTAAAATATTTTTGTAACAGTAGATTAAAAGCTATAAACACTGATATAATAATTAATATTTGATAGGCGTTAATTTCTTTATTAATAAGAAAAAAATACGATAAAGCTAAAGATATTATAAAAATAAAAATGTTAGAGACTTGATTGGTAATTATAATTCGTATTGCAAAAAAACAAACGGCATAGAGGAAACAATATAGAAAAATATTTTTATAAATAAATATATTTTTTGAGAGAAAAATTGATATTGAAACAAAATCTCCAATTACAGCTAGTAAAAATAGCGTAATTATTGAATATAAATAAATGAAAAAAAACTGATAAATATTATTTGTCATTCTTCTATATCCTTAGGTGCTATTTTTTGATGAATGAAAACAAAAATTGCCAGAAGAATAAATATAAGTACAGCTACTGAAGATGCAGTGCCCATATTTGAAAGTGCAAAAGCTTCATCGTACACCTGAACCGTTAATGTTCTAGTTCCAGCATTACCCCCCGTTAATAAAAATATATCCTCAAACTTATTAAAGTTCCAAATGAAACGTAAAATGAAAAGCAGGGAAATAACTCCAAGTAATTGCGGTAATGTAATGTAAAAAAACTGTTGTATTCTTGTTGCTCCATCAATATCCGATGCTTCGTAAAGATCTTTTGGAATAGCTTGTAATCTTGCTAGTATAAATAAAAAAGCTAATGGAAAATATCTCCAGCTCTCAAAAAGAATTACAATAAATAGAGTAAATGGAAAATCAAACCCAAGAAAATCAACTTTTTTTAGTCCTAAGAAAAAAATTGGCTCACTTATAAATTCGTTGTTTAATAAATAATTATTAAGAAAGCCCTTAAAAGGATCTAAAATGTAAACCCAGGTAAATGCTACTGCTATTACAGGAGAAACAAATGGAAATAAAAATAAACCTCTAAAAAATCCTTTTCCTAAAAAATTTTTTTCAAGTAATAAAGCAGCACTTATACCTAATAATAATGCTCCGATAGTAGCAAAAAAAGAATATAAAAAAGTTACCTTTATATTTTCTATAGTTTCATTTTTTTGTAATATTTTTTGAAAATTTTTAAGAGAAAATTTTAAGTTTGTTAAAATATTATCTGCATCAGCAACACCTCTTGGTTTGCTTTCTTTTGGATTGAAATTATCTATTTCAAAATTATCATTCGCTTTAAATTTAAAAATTATTTTTTCATTATATTTTGGTTTCCATTCTTCAAAATAACAACTCAATAAATTATTATTTACTGAACATCCCTCCGCAATTTCTACAGGTGAAATAAATTTTGAAATTTTATCAGTAATTTCTATATTAAATATTGGTTTTTTTTGTGAACTATTTTTGAATCTATATTCAATTAAAATATCATCTCCAGGTTCTATATCCTTAGTCTTAAGTTTTTCTTTTATAATAGGTTGTGGCGCTCTTAAATCTCCAAGCTTAACTTCTTTAAAGCTTAACCAAAAATTTCCAAAAATAGGAAATAATATAATTAAAAAAACGATACTAATTGTAGGAATTAGCATTGTGTATGCTAATTTTGCTTCTTTATTTAAGTTAAACATTAATGAAAAGGCGACAATATATGTCGCCTTTAATACGATAAAAAAAAAATTTAGTCTATATCGCTAATTTGGCTATTGATAGCAGCTACTGCATCACTAGCAGATTTGTTACCATCTATAACTTCTCTAACCTCACGATTTATAATTTGACTATTAATTACTTTTGAAGCTGCAGATAGCTGGCCTTCTTTGACTCCCCATCTTTCAGCAACATCTAGTCCTGCAACAATGTCATTAATAACTGATGCATCATATAAATCTTTAAGTGGTGCTTTTCGATCTACACCTACAGGTAAGCTACTCCAAGCTTGGACAAATTTATCTGAATCTGAAGCATCTCCTCTACGAACAGGAAATTTACCTTCAGGAGCGATACTTAAAGTTTGAACATAACCATCGCCAACAGCATATTTAATCCATTCCTGTGCAACTTCAGTGTTCGCAGAATCTGTAATAATCATAAATCTAACGTCTGCCCATGCAGCACCACTTGGGTTACTTGGGCCAGCAAAGTTAGTAATGAAACCAGTTTTACTTGCTAATTCTGGTGAAGTTGGATCATCATTTATTGTTGGAGGAGCTGAGTCTCTAAGACCAGCTAATTCATCCATAATAAAAGGTGACCAAATAATCATAGCTGCTTTACCAGCAAAATATAATTCACGAGATTGTTGCCAGAATAAATCACCTGGAGGACTTGCTTTCGCTAATTCTTCATAAAAATCAATTGCTTCAACACAAGCACTACCCATTTCAGCAATTCCTGAAGAATCAACAGGCGAACATCCATTTGCTAAAAGCACGTGCTCTAATACCTGACTCATAAAGTTTTCATCAGTTTTTGTTGCAGCAACAAATCCATACATATTTGGTGGATTGTGTAGTGCATCAATTGCTTTTAGAATGTTATCAAAAGTATTTGGTGCAGCTAAACCTTTTTCTTCAAAAAGATCTTTTCTGTATACTACCATTTGAGTCCAACCATCAACTGGCACACCAGCAAATTTACTATCGTAACTTGCCATGCCTAAGGCTTTTTCTCCAAAAGTAGATGCACCTAACATATTAACTACTTCATTTGTAGCATCGACATCAATTATACCTTCTTCAGCCCATGGTAAAATATACTGCAAAGTAGTATAGATTACATCTGGCAAATCATCTGCAGCAAAACCAGCTACAGCTCTTTTACCCATTTCACTTTCTGAAATTGGTATAACAGTAACATTATGGCCAGACGCCTTATTAAAGTCCACAGCCATTTGAACTTGCTTCATCATTCTCGCAGGCTGTTCTTCAGTAGTCCAATACTTGATAGTGTCAGCGTTTAAAGAAAATGATAAAAACAAGAAGCTAATAAAAATTGATATAATTTTCATTTTTACCCCCATTTTTTTTAAGTAAATATTTAAATAATATGACATAAAAGTTTCTAAAAATTATTATTAAATATTAATAACTTATAGGTTATGCCTCTCTATTTTGATTGAGGATTTAGGAAAGAATTGCCTTTTTTTGCCAAAAAAAATTTTAATTATTTGAGCATATTATCCACATTAAAAATAATTATTATGAATTTTGATTTTTTTTAATTAAGTAAAATAAAGCCAAACCATTAAAACCCCAGATAACTGATAATAAATACATATTAAAAGTTAAACTTATATATTCGGCAAGATATCCCACTACTACTGGACCAAAAATAAATCCACCAAAACCTAAAGTAATCAAATTTGATACAGTCAAACTGATACCCTCATTTGATTCACTTATTGCTTGTCTGAGAACAATAGCAACAAAATTGGCTGTTCCAAATCCAAAAATTAATACACCAAATAATATTATATTTAAGTTCATACTTAATATTGTAATAAATAATAAAATGCATGAAATTATGCTGAAATATGAACCAATAGTTATTTCACCAAATCTATTTATTAATTTACTTGCACTTATTCTTGCAACAATCTCACCTGCATTAAAAAACATAATTGCTAACCCCCCTAAGAAAAGAGGAGCTCCTAAATCTTTTGTTAACCAAACTGGTGACCAATCTATAATAATTCCTAACGTAGCAAAATTCATCATTAATAAAAATCCATAAATAAGAATATTTCTTTCTGGTATTTTAAATTTTTCGACTTTTTCATCTTCTTCATAAATTTTTTTTAATCCAAAAAAATAAAAAATTATTGCATAGAGAAGAAACATTGTTCCAACTATAAGGAATGTAATTCTTGGATCTGGAATTAATTTAATAAATAAAGCAGCTCCAAGAGCACCAAATAAAGAACCTGCAGAAAAAAATGCCTGAGTTACAGGAAGTAAAATTTTATTTGTCTTTTGTTCAATTATAGCAATTTGTGCATTAATTACTGGGAAGATAAAACCAGCACCAACACCAATTGGAATAAAAAAAAGAGTAAAATAAAAATAGTTTGGTGCACTTGCAATCGCCAAAGGTAAGTACGAAAATATAAATGTCCCTAAAATAATTGTATTTGTACTTCCTATTCTTGGAACTAGAACTCTTGCACCAAATTGATTAGCAAATAAATTCGCTATGCCAAAAGCAAAAATTGAAATACCAAGTTGGGACTCAGAAATATTTAGTCTACCTATATTCCAGGGAATATATACAAAATATATTCCTATCATAAACATTATTAAAAATGCTCCACCAAAGCATGTTACTATTTCTCTTCGAAATGAAATTTCCATATTAAATTTTATTTAAATAGCAGGAATAAAATTCCTGCTATAAAATTATTCCCAATTTGTTTCTAATATTCTTACAAGACTCATACCTCTTGGCTCTACTTCATCTAGAAAATCTTTATGATCCAACCAAAAATTATCACCATTTAGTTTGTCTTGAGCTAAACCATATTCTTTCATAGTATTGAAACGAACAGCAAATCCGAATGAGCCATTATCTTTTCCATTCATCCTACCAACAGTTCCTCCTGTTGCACCATTATCCATCCAAGCTTTAATAAAAATATCACCTTTATCTTGAATTAAGTTGATATCTTTATGATAAAACATCCACTGTGCAAAAACAGGTTTAATACCAGCATCTGAAGGCATATTATGAACCAATGGTTCGTAAAAATTATTTGTTTCCCATTTAGTGTCAGAAAAAAATGGCTCCATATCC
>CACBQR010000017.1 GCA_902541435.1 uncultured Alphaproteobacteria bacterium | reverse complement strand
CAAAAATTGCTTTTGATTTTTGAGGTGCCAAACCACAAGGGCGAATAATATTATAAATTGTTTTTTTTGGCACTTTTGTCATTTTTATAGCTGTGTTAGCTTTTTTAAATAGTATTGGTGTAACTTGATTAACTCTTTCATCTGTACATTGAGCACTAAGAAGTACAGCTACAACTAATTCAAATTTATTTTTGTGGTTAAGAGGAATAGGTACTTTTCTGTATATACGATTTAGTATTCTAGAGATCTCTTGTGCCTTCTCTATTTTTTTCACTATATCAAGCCTCCTCCAAGGATATGTCTAAATTAATACTAATAATTATGACAAAATATAGCACTTATTAATACTAATAATATTGAATATTTCCATTGAAGTTGTATGGGTCTACCATCAAATTTCTATGGAGGAAATAATATGAAAAAAACTTTAAGCATTGTTTTGTCTTTGCTTTTCATGGGTATTTTCTCACCAGCATTTGCAAACACTATTAAATGGTCAATGCCTGGTGACTCTTTAACTCTTGATCCGCATGCACAAAACGAAGGACCAACTCACATGGTTTCGCGTCAAGTATATGAAGGTTTAGTAACTCCAGGTATTAATATGGAAATACTTCCTCAGCTTGCTGAATCATGGAAAACAACTGCTGATGACACTTGGATATTTACAATTCGTAAGGGTGTAAAATTTCATGATGGATCAGATTTAACAGCTAGTGATATTGCTTTTAGTATCAATAGAGCAAAAACTGCTCCATCTGATATGGTAGATTTAATTAAAAGCATTAAATCAGCATCAGCATTAACTGATCACACAGTTCAGATTGTAACAGATGGACCAAATCCAATTCTTTTAAATCAATTAACTCAGATATTTGTTATGTCTGAAGATTGGGCAAAAGCAAATGGTTGTGAAGTTTCATACAACTGGGATGCAGGTGAAACATCTTATTGTGCTTCTAATGCAAACGGAACTGGACCTTTCAAAATTACTTTTAGAGAACAGGACGTAAGAACTGTTTTTGAAAAAAATAATGATTGGTGGGGTGATGATAGTACTTTCAATGTAGATACTATTGAATTACTTCCAATTGCAAATGATGCAACAAGAGTTGCAGCACTTCTATCTGGAGAAATTGACTACACAAACGTTGTTCCTGTTCAAGATATTGAGAGAATCAAATCTTCTGCTGGACATGGTGTAAAAATGACTCCTCAAAATAGAACAATATTTTTTGGAATGGATCAAGGTTCTGCTGAATTAAATTCATCTAATATCAAAGGTAAAAATCCTTTTGCAGATAAAAGAGTTCGTTTAGCTATGTACCATGCTTTAGATATGGAAGCTATTAAGGACAAGGTAATGAGAGGACAAAGTGTTCCTGCAGGAATCATCACTGCTCCTGGTGTAAACGGTCATACAGCTGCACGTGATGAAAGATTACCTTATGATCCAGAGCTATCAAAAAAACTATTAGCAGAAGCTGGTTATCCAGATGGATTTGAGGTTACACTAGATTGTCCAAATGATCGTTATATTAATGATGAAGCAATCTGTGTTGCTGCAATTGGTATGTTTGCTAAAATTGGAGTTGATGTAACTCTTGATGCAAAAACCAAAAGTCAACACTTCTCAGAAGTTAAAGAAGGTGACGCAAACGGTATGACAAGTGACATGTACATGTTAGGTTGGGGTGTCCCAACTTTTGATAGTCATTACGTATACTCGTACTTATTTGATAGTGCTGGTAGCTGGAATAAAGTTAATTTCAGTAATGCTAGAGTTGATGAGTTAGTAGCGGCAATGGGTGTTGAAACAGATCAAGATAAAAGAAATGCTATGATTGCTGAAGCTTGGGATATTACTCAAGATGATGTAACATATCTTCCTTTACATCACCAAGTTGTCAACCAAGCATCAAAAAATAATGTCGATGTTCCAATTAGAATGAACAACGAGCCATTATTTAGATTTGCAAACTTAAACTAATAATTTTTATATTTTCTGGCCAGTAATCTGGCCAGAAATTAAACCATGTTTAGCTATTTCTTTAAAAGACTCTTTCAATCTATTCTTGTAATGATTGTTGTAGCTTTTGTTTCATTTTCCTTATTTAATTTTGTTGGTGATCCCGTAAATAGTATGACTGGAGAAGATGCTTCAGATGAAAGACGTGCTGAGGTTAGAGAAGTATTGGGTTTAAATGATCCTGTTTACGTTCAATTTTCACGTTTTATAGGAAATGTAATTCAAGGTGATTTTGGAATATCATACCAATTAAAAAGAGAAGTTTCAGACTTAATTGCAGAAAGAATGCCTGCAACTTTAGAATTAGTTTTTGTCTCCGCTTTAATTGCAATCATCAGCGGTGTTATCTTGGGTGTATATACTGGTATTCACAGAGACAGTTTTATTTCTAATATTATTCTTGTGATTTCCCTAGCAGGGGTTTCTTTACCAACTTTCATTATAGGAATAATGTTAATTTATTTGTTTTCAGTAATTTTAGGAGTTCTTCCATCCTTTGGAAGAGGTGAAGTCACACAATTAGGTTTTTGGACTACAGGATTTTTAACTACTTCTGGTTTAAAAGCACTGATACTCCCATCTGTTACGTTAAGTTTATTTCAAATGACTTATGTGATTAGATTAGTTCGAGCTGAAATGATGGAAATTTTACAAACAGATTATATTAAATTTGCAAAAGCAAGAGGTATAAAAAGGAGTGTTATTAATTATAAGCATGCGCTCAAAAATGGATTAATTCCAGTTATTACTATTACAGGTATCAATATCGGCACATTAATTGCTTTTTCAATTATTACAGAAACAGTTTTTCAATGGCCAGGCATGGGGTCATTATTTATCAAAGCAGTATACTTTGTCGATATTCCTATAATGTCAGCATATATGATTATGGTAGCCTTTATATTTGTTATGATAAATTTTATTGTAGACATCACTTACTATTTTATTGATCCTAGAATTAGGCTTAAGGAAGAGGGTAGTTAAAATGCTACTTAAAATGTACAATAAAATATATGATACTGATATTGGATACAGTTTCTTTAATTCTAAGTTAGCAGTAATTTCTTCAACAATATTTTTTATTATACTTTTTTGTTCCGTATTTGCTGGGATAGTTGCACCTTATAATCCTTTTGATCCAGCATCTGTTTCTTTAATGGATGCCTTTACCCCACCAGTATGGTCGGAGGGAGGAAGTTTTAGCTTCATATTAGGAACTGATCAGCAAGGAAGAGATATGTTTTCAACAATGATTTATGGTTCAAGAATTTCACTGATCGTTGGTTTTGCATCTATAATTTTTGCAATGATACTTGGAGTTTTTCTTGGAATAACAGCTGGATATATTGGTGGTAGGTATGAGATTATTGTAATGCGCCTTACAGATGTGCAGTTAACTATTCCAAGTATTTTAATGGCTTTACTTGTTGATGGTATTGCAAGGGCAATTATTTCACAATCAATGCATGATGAAATGGCAATTTATGTTTTGATTTTCGCCATTGGTATTTCAGAATGGCCTCAGTTTGCAAGAGTATCGAGAGCATCAACCTTAGTTGAAAAAAATAAAGAGTATGTCTCAGCTTCAAGAATTATTGGATTATCAAATATATTAATTATGTTTAAGCATATTTTACCAAATATACTTCGGCCTATATTAGTAATTGCTACAATCGGATTAGCACTTGCAATTATTACAGAGTCCACCTTAAGTTTTTTAGGTGTTGGTGTTCCACCAACAACACCTTCTCTTGGGACTCTAATAAGGTTTGGAAATAATTTTTTATTTTCGGGTGAGTGGTGGATTACTTTTTTTCCAGCAATTTTCTTAATTGTTTTAGCATTATCAATTAATTTATTAGGGGATTGGATGAGAGATGCTTTAAATCCAAAATTAAAAAAGAGATGAGTTTTTTAGAAGTTAAAAATTTAAACATAAGTTATCCAACACGAAAGGAAACTATTGTTGCAAGCAAAAATGTAGAATTTTCTTTAGAAAGAGGCGAAATATTAGGAATTGTCGGTGAGTCTGGATCTGGAAAATCTACAATTGCAAATGCGATAATTAACTTGATTGATCCTCCAGGTGAAATCACATATGGCTCAATAAAAATAGACAATATTGAATTAAGAAGTAATGAAGAAATAATTCAAAATATTAGAGGAAAAAAAATAGGATTTGTCTTTCAAGATCCTCAAACTTCATTAAACCCTCTATTTAAAATAAAAGATCAATTAATTGAAACTATTCAGGCTCATTTAAATTTAAGTTATCAAGATTCACTTAAAAAATCAATTCAACTACTTAAAGAGGTTGGAATAGAGAACGCTGAAAAAAGAATTGAGGACTATCCACACCAATTTAGTGGCGGTATGCGTCAAAGAGTTGTGATAGCTTTAGCGATAAGTTGTGAACCTGACTTAATAATTGCAGATGAACCAACAACAGCTTTAGATGTAAGTATTCAATATCAAATATTAGAACTTCTTAAAGATCTTACAAAGAAAAGAAATCTTGGTGTTATAATTATTACCCATGATATGGGAGTCATAGCAGAGACGACTGATAAAGTTATTGTCATGAGATACGGACATATTGTTGAACAAGGTGAGACTAAAGAATTATTAACAAATCCAAAATCAACAGAAGCAAGAAGCTTAGTAATTTCAGTGCCACCAACAAATAAGAAAATTGATAGATTTAAATTGATTAGTCCAGATGGTAAGGAAATAACATCTAGTTCTAAGGATTTGACTAAAAATATTATTAAAACATGGGGCATAAGGGAAAATAAAAATCAAAAATTATTAAAACTTAAGGAAGTGACAAAAGTTTTTGATGATAATTCTTTAGGCAGTGGTTTTTCATTTATTTCTAATAAAAGTTCGAATGATAAAATAGTTAAAGCTGTCGACAATGTATCTTTTGAATTATTCGAAGGTGAGACACTTGGATTAGTTGGAGAGTCTGGTTCAGGTAAATCAACTATTGCAAAAATTATTACTGGATTAATTAGTCCTAATAAAGGTAATTTAATTTATAATAATGAACCTCTATATAATTCAAATAAAAAATATCAAATTCATAATAGTAGAGGTCAAATTCAAATGATTTTTCAAGATCCTTACTCATCTCTAAATCCTCGTTTCAAAGTTAAGGATATTATTGCAGAACCAATTAAATTTTTTCAAAAAAATATTAGCAATAATGATCTTTTACAAAATGTTTATGACCTAATAGATATTGTGGGAATGACCAGACAATCTCTAGATCGATACCCGCACGAATTCTCAGGAGGGCAAAGGCAGAGAATATCTATTGCTCGTGCCTTGGCAACAAGACCAAGATTATTAATATGTGATGAACCAACTTCTGCATTAGACGTAAGTATACAAGCTCAAATATTGAATTTATTAAAAGATATACAAGATGAACTTCATCTCACTATGCTATTTATTAGCCATGATCTTCCTGTAATTCGCCAAATGTGTAACCGAATAATTGTACTAAAAAATGGTGCTGTTTGTGAAACAAAAGATACAGAGGAATTGTTTAATAATCCTGAACATGAATATACCAAGGAATTAATTAGACTTATGCCTAAAATTGAATCAATTATTTAACTAATTAATAATAGGTAAATTTTCAGGAGTTCTAGTACTTAAAAGTTTATAGGAATCTTTAGTTATCAATAAATTTTCTTCTTGTACTAATATTTTATTTTCGTCCATTTCAATTGATGGTTCAAGAGTTATAATCATATTTTCCTCAAGTAATGTTTTGTCATTTTTCATAATACTTGGCGGCTCAGTCAGTTGTAAGCCTAAACCATGACCCATTCTTCCAATTGATACGTTGTTAGTTATTAAACTTTGAGATAATTTAGAATATATTTCTGAACAACTAGTTCCAGGTTTTATAATTTCTAAAGTTCTTTCAGTTGCTTCCCACAATTTATTATATGCATCTAGAACTTGTTTGTGAATTTTTCCAAAGCCAAAATTTCTATCAAAATCTGAAAAATAACCATTTAAAGTTGCACCGGTATCAATAATTAGAATATCACCATCTTTTGTTACTCTTTCTGTTGGGTTACAGATAATCTGATTATAACCATTAAATCCCGAAGCACACGCCATGTATTGAATATAATCTGCGCCACTTTCAATTAATTCTTTTTTAAATATTGATGCAATTTGTTTTTCGCTCATTCCTAAATTAATTTTTTTAGGAAAATCATCAAATACCTTACTTGTAATAGAACAAATTTCTTTAATATTACTGATCTCTATTTCAGATTTTATTTTTCTTATACTCCAAAGTATTTTACTAGCATCAACAAAATTATATTCTGATAAATTTGTTTTAATATCTTGATAATCGTTAATACTCATTCGCAAAAAAGTTTCATTTGCTAATTCAAATCCGATATTTGAACTTTTAGGAAAACTTTTAATATTTTTTTTCAACAGAGATATTCCTTCATCTTTTGGATTTGGAGACTCCCAAGTTTCGATATCATTGACTAATGTTTCTTGCATAGCTGTAATACCAATAGATGGTATTATAGCTTTTATTGGATTTTTTTTTGAAATAATTAAATACCACGGTCTTGTAGGACTTTCCCAAAAATTACTATCAAGTCCAGTGAAATATCTAAAATTTGACGGTGAAGTTATAATAACAGCATCAATATTTTCTTTTTCAATATGTATTTGTATTTTTTCAATTCTGGAAATAAATTCTTCTTTTGGAAAATCGTTCATAAATTGATAAGTAACATAACAATAACATAAATTAACAATAAGAAATACTTTGATCTATTCATCATTATTTATTTTTTGTTTGTCTTTAGGTACTTTTTTTCCTTTTGCTTCAGAGACATATTTATCAGCACTATTATTATCTAATAAGTATAATCCATTTTTATTATTATTTTTTGCTTCAGCAGGTAATATTTTAGGATCTCTAATCAGTTGGATATGTGGTTACTTTGTAAATTTTCTTATTAAGAAACCTTGGTTTCCAGTAAATAAATACTTATTACAGAAAGCTACAGATATTTTCAAAAAGTATGGAAAATGGTCATTATTATTTTCATGGGTACCTATTATTGGAGATCCAATCGCATTTGCAGCAGGTACAGTAAAATATAATATTACTTTTTTTTTAATATTTGTATCTATTGGGAAAATTGCTAGATATTTGATAATATATTTATATCTTATCTAAATTGTGATGTTTGAAAATCTTATATTTGTTTTCATTATTGGTTTTTTATCTGGAGTTGGTTTTTTAGCAATTTTATTTTTTCTTCGCAAACCAAAAAGTTCTGAAATAAAAGATGATACTGATCTTACTTCCTTAAAAAATCACATGCAATCAATACAGCAATCTTTACAAAATTTTAATTTAGCTCAAGATAGAATTGAAAATACTTTAATTAGAGGTGGTGCGCTTCAACAAGGTCCTTGGGGAGAATTTGTACTTAAAAATATTTTAGATAGTGTTGGTTTAAGAGAAGGAGAAGAGTACTCAACTCAAAAAACTTTTAGAGATGAAGATGGGAATTTACAAAAACCCGATGTAATTGTTCATATGCCAGGTAATAGACACATAATTATAGATTCAAAAGTGTCCTTAGATTCTTGGCATGATTATTCTAATACAAATGATAATCAACAAAAGAAGATATTTTTGAAAAAATTTTTGGATTCAACAAAAACTTCGATTAGAAATTTGAGTAAAGATAATTATTCAAAAATATATGGAATCAATACAATTGATAATGTTTTAATGTTTGTTCCAATAGAACCAGCACTACTTACTTTATATAATGAGGCAAATAAACTTATAGAAGATTCATGGAACAATAAAATAATTATTGTTGGGCCATCAACTTTACCCTTTTTACTTAAAGCTGTAGAAAATATGTGGCGGGTTGATAAACAATCTAAAACAATAAAAGATATAGCATCAGCTGCATCAGATATTTATGATAAAACAGTCAGTGTATATGAGTCGTTTGTAAAAGCTAATCAGTCAATAGATTTAGCTAAATCAAAAATGGATGAAGCTAAACAAAGATTGCAAGATGGTTCAGGAAGTTTGACTAAAAAAGTAGAAAAGATGAAAAAATTAGGAAGATTAAGCACTAAAAAACAGTTGCCAGATATAAATGACGATGTAATAAACTAAATAAATGCCTAGTTTTGATATTGTAAACAGATTAGACCATCAAGAAATTGATAACGCATTAGGAAATGCTACAAGAGAAATTACTACCAGGTACGATTTTAAAGGATCAGATACTTCAATTGAAAAAAAAGAAAATAATATAGTTGTTACTACTGATGATGAAATGAAAGCTGGTCAAGTAAATGACATGCTAGTTACTCATTTTGTTAGACGAAAAGTTGATCCTTTATGTTTAAAAAAAAATGATATGGAAAAAGCTGGGGGAAATAAAATTCGTCAGACGTATGAATTAGTAGAAGGAATTGAGCAATCACTGTGTAAAAAAATTACTTCTGATATCAAAAGTTCTAAATTAAAAGTTCAAGTAAAGATCAATGGGAATGAACTTCGTGTTGAAGGAAAGAAAAAAGATGATTTACAAAGTGTAATGAAGCTTATTGAGGATGCTAAGATAGGTATACCAATCCAATTTGTAAATTTTAGAGATTAAAAAATGATTACATGGGAATTAATAGCTGCTTTAGCAGTGTATAATTTTATTATGTACGTAACTCCAGGTCCAAATAATAGTATTTTAACTGCATCAGGTATAAAATTTGGATTTATAAGATCTATACCTAATATTTTTGGAATTCCTTCTGGTCATGGTTTGCAATTAGCACTTGTATGTCTTGGTCTTGGATCTTTGTTTATTACCTATCCTATACTCTATGATATTTTAAGATATGTTGGCGCAGGCTACATTCTTTATTTAGCATATAAAATGTTTGGGTCTTTAAATATTTCAAAGTCTGAAGATAGATCAAGACCATTAAAATATCATGAAGCAATTTTGTTTCAATTTGTAAATCCAAAAGCTTGGGTAATCTGTTCAACTGCAGTAACATTATATTATCCAAAAGATGAAAATATAATAATTGGAACACTATTTATGGTTATTATGTCTACAGTAGTAAATATTCCTTCTATAAGTATATGGGTATATGGAGGAAGTGTTATCAGACAATATCTTAATAATGAAAAATTAAAAATAATTGTTGAATGGTTTTTAGCAATCCTTTTAATTATAACCGCAGGCTCAGTTTTATTTTACAACGCTTAAGGCTTAGGAATTTCATAAAATTCACCTAGAGAATTATATCCTTTAATAACAGCAGGTCTTATTGATATTTGTTTATACCATCTCAACACATTTGGATAATCATGCAAATTTATTTGATGTCTTTCATAACGAGCGGTCCAAGGCCAAATTGAAATATCAGCTATTGAATAGGTATCCGAAAAATATTCTTGTTTAGAAAGTCTTTTGTCTAAAATTGAATATATATGCTGTGCATAGCCTTTTGTTTTATCCTCTGCAAATTTGCTTTTACCAGGATGATAAAATAAATATTGATGAGCCTGGCCTAGCATTGGCCCAACGTAAGACATTTGAAAAAAAACCCATTGTATTATTTCCCAATACTTATCTTTATTTAGAAATTTATTATATTTTTTTGCCAGATAAAGAAGGATAGCCCCGGATTCGAATACTATTTGGTTGTTATCATTATCTACAATTACAGGAATTTTATTTGCAGGAGATATTTTTGAAAACTCTTCACTAAACTGCTCTTTTTTATCTAAATTTATTAAAATAGGATTAAAATCCACACCTAATTCTTCAAGCATAATGCTAATTTTTCGACCATTAGGGGTAGGTGATGAATACAAATCAATCATTTTTTTAGAATTTAATTAATAAAGAACTATATTCATAATATGCAGGACAATATAGATAATATTATTAAATTAGCCTGGTGCGATAAAACCTCTTTTGAAAAAATAAAAAGAATTCACGGTGTAACCGAATCAGAGGTTATAAAAATAATGAGAACAAATCTGAAACCTAGATCATTTAAGTTATGGAGAAATAGAGTAACAGGGAGAACGAGAAAGCATGAAAAGAAAAGAAATTTATCCGAAAAATCATTTAAATATGAGAGTTATCTTTAAAATATTAATTGTCAGTATAAGTCTTTTGTTTGCTAGTAAGGTAGCATTAGCAGATCAAAATGATCCACGGCTAAATAATTTATTTAAAAAATTAAATGAGACTGAAAATCAGGATGAGATAAGAGATTTAATATCTGACATTTGGAATATATGGTATGAAGTTGATGATCCAAAAGTAATTGAATATTTTGAGAAGGGTATTCAAGCCATGAATTTAAGAAACTATCCACTAGCAATTAGATTTTTTAATAATTTAATTGAAGAAGATCCTAATTTTGCTGAAGGTTGGAATAAAAGAGCTACAGTCCACTTTATGATGGGTAATTTTGATCAATCTATGCAAGACATCATTAAAACTCTTGAATTAGAACCAAGACATTTTGGTGCCCTAGATGGAATGGGTTTAATTTTTATTCATCAGGGTCAGTTTCAACAAGCAATTGATGTATATGACAAGATGTTAGAGATTTTTCCTTTTAGTGTAA
This sequence comes from uncultured Alphaproteobacteria bacterium, assembly GCA_902541435.1. GTDB lineage: Bacteria > Pseudomonadota > Alphaproteobacteria > HIMB59 > CACPNW01. Next base: position 13,704 of record CACBQR010000017.1, on the reverse strand, counting down.
AAACTATGGATAAAAAAGAGAGAATACAATCAATTATTTCTCAATCTACGTAATATCAAAAAATACTAATAATAAAGACAGTGTAAAAAAACTAACAAACGTACTTAATACTATATTTGAAGAAACTACTGCTTTTAGGGAGTTATATCTGTATGCAAAATAATATGACTGAGATCCACTTGGTAAAGCTGCGGCCATAGTAACAATAATTACCAAGAGATTATCAAGCTCTAGTATAAAATTCGCTAAACAAAATGCAATTATAGGGTGAATAAAATTTTTTAAGATAGTTAATAGTATTGCTCCATAAATATTTTCTCTAATTTTAAAATTTCCTAATGCAAGACCTAAAGAAATGAGAACCATTGGAAGAGCAAGGTTTACAAAAATATCTAAGGGCTCTTTCATAATAGATGGAACAATAAGATTAGAGTAATTAAGAATGATACCAATTATCATTCCAAAAAGTACAATATTTTTAATTATACCTAATAATATTTGATAAAAAATTTCGATAATGCTTTTTTGTCTATTTCTATAAACTTCTATTATAATAACAGTATAGCTAAAATGAACAATACCATGAAAAAAAACTAATATCATATAAGGAATTGTATTTATTGGACCCAAAACTGCATACAAAAGAGGTATTCCCATTGCTACTGTGTTACCAAAACAAGCAGCTAATCCAAAAAGTGCAGAGTCATCTGTTTTAAAATTTAAAAATTGTTTGCTAATTAAAAATCCAGTCATGGATATAAAAATTCCTGAAGCAAAAAATGAGATGATAAGGCCAATAGAATTAATTTGAGGAAATGAGACTTGCCAAAAATATATAATTAAAGCTAAAGGTAAAAGAATGTTGAAACCTATAAAATCAAAATAAGCAATATATTTTTTTGGAAGTATTTGTAATTTATTTACAAAAAATCCAAAAAGGATATATCCAAACACACTGCTAACTATATTTAATACGTCAATCATTGAAATCAAAAAAATTATTTAAAAATTGAATGACGCTTTCTTCAATTATATTATTTTCATTTGAGTTTGAATTTTGAAAAAATTTTGAATTTTCATCAAAACTTATATTAGGATTATTTAAGTTTCCTTTAATCAAAGTAGTTAAATATATTTCATTATTTTGAGATACGTTTAAAATAATATCTATAAAATTATTACTGTAATTGTATTCTCCTTTTATAAGAATTCTGTTGTTTTTATTACTAATTTCTATTTTGCTAGTTTCTAAAATATTCTTATTTTTATTTATTTCGCCTTCAAAATTAGAACTTTCATTACCAAAAGCATTTATTAATTCAGAAAATGCAAATTTTTGATTTTTTTGATTTTCTAATTTTTCAAAGAATAATTTTAAAAATGAAATAAGAAATTTTTCTTCGTTAGTTGTTTCTAAAAATATTTTTCCCTGAATTTTATAAATTGAGTCAAATAAATTTTCTAAATTATCACTATATTTAAGATAATTTTCAATATAATTTACTTTTCCATTAATATTTACTTCACTAAAATTAAAATTATTAATATTCAAATTATCAATTAGAATATCTAAATTTCCTGAAACTTGAAATACGGGCTGAGAAATATCAATTCTAATATTATCAAAGTATAAATTATTTTTGTAATCTTTAATTTCTAAGTTTGTGCTTAGCTTTACAATTGGAAAAATATTGATTTTAGTTTTATTTTTTTCATTAATTTTAATTTCTAATTTCTTCTCGATATCACTAATTATTTTTTCTTTTTCAAAATTATTTAGAAAAATATAAATAAAGATAGATAAAATTATTAATATAATTACTACTATAGAAAAAAATAATCTAATTTTTTTCATAAATTAGATCGTAAAAAACTATATTTTTGTAAAATTATTTTCAGGATCATGCAATGGATTAAATTGAACAGACATATCATATTTATTTTTAGCAACTTCAACTTCAAAATTGCTGCCATTTAATTTTTTTAAATCTATTTCTGAATCTATATATCCAAAGACCATATTTTTATTATAACAAAATGAATAATTGCTAGAAGTTGTTTCTCCCACAATTTTATTTTTATAATAAATAGGCTCATCATGTAATAGGAGAGGATTTCCTGGCGTAGATTTTTCTAAAACAAAATTTGTTAGTTGTTTCTTTTTAATTCTATTTTTTGTTTTTAAAGCTTCTTTACCTATAAAATCTGTTTTTTTGTTTAATTTTACAGTTAATTCTAATCCAGCTTCAAAAGGATTTTCAGCTGGAGAAATATCATGACCCCAATGTAAATATCCCTTTTCCATTCTCATGATATCTAGTGCATGGGCACCAGCATGTGAAAGGTTATATTTTTCTCCAACTTTAACTAACTCTAAATAAATTTCTCTAGATATATTAATAGGAATATAAATTTCCCAACCAAGTTCACCAACAAAAGATAATCTTTGGAAGATTAATTTATTATTTTTCAATGATACTTCTTTGGCAGTTCCAAATTTAAACTTGTCGTTTGAAAAATGTTCTCCAAATATTTCTGATAGAATTTCTCTACTTTTGGGACCAAAAATACCAAAGCAAGCTAAACTTTCAGTGATATCAATTAAAGTTGTGTTTTTACTTAAATTTTCTGAAATATGTTTTTTATCATGTTCTCTCACAGATGAACCCGTTACAATACGAAAAGAATTAGTATCAATACAAGTAACTGTTAAATCGGCAACAATGCCACCATTTGAATTAAGCATTTGCGTGTAAGTTGTATTACCGGGATAATTTTTAATATTATTACAGCATAATCGTTGAAGATCATTGAAGGCAGTGTCTCCCTCAATTTCAAATTTTGCAAAGGCACTTAAGTCAAATAAACCAGCGTTTTTTCTTGTGTTTATTGTTTCATACTTTGCTGCATCATACCAATTTTGATAGCCATAACTATACTCATATTCTGGTTTCTTACCATTTATAGAATACCACATTGGTCTTTCAAAACCGGCCACTTGACCAAAGCATGCCCCTTCTTTTTTCAAATCATTATGAAAAGGAAGTAGTTTAATATTTCTCGAAGATTTATGTTGTTTGTAAGGCCAGTGCATTGCATATAAATCACCTAATGACTCAGTAACTCTTTCAGTAATAAATTTTGTCTCAGAGTGAAATTTTTCAAATCTTGAAATATCTAAGGAGTAAAGATCATCATTAACCTCACCGTTCATCATCCATTCTGCAGTTACCTTACCTGCACCACCAGCACTCTGAATACCAATACTATTAAATCCACAACAAACATAAAAGTTTTTTATTTCTGGTGTTTCTCCTAAAAGATAATTTGTATCTGGAGTAAAAGCTTCAGGACCGTTAAAGAATTTTCTTATACCTACATTTTCAAGGGCTGGTATTCTTTTCATAGCATTTTTTAAATGCGGTTCAAAATGATCAAAATCTTCAGGTAGTTCTCCAAAAGAAAAATCATTGGGCACTTTATACGTATCAGTAAATGCAGGTTTAGCTTTGGGCTCAAAAATTCCTACTAAAATTTTTCCCGCATCCTCTTTTAGATATAAGCAATTATTGTAATCTCTAAGAACTGGAAGTGATTTAGAAATTTCTTTTAATGGCTCACTTAATATATAGAAGTGTTCATTTGGATATAACGGTATACTAACGTTAATATCATTTGCTATCTGCCTTGACCACATTCCAGATGCTAGAACAATATACTCACATTTAATTTTTCCATGTTTTGTATCTACACCTTCTATTGAACCATTTTTAGTAAGGATTTTATTTACAGAACAATGTTCAAATATTTGAGCACCATACATTTTTGCCGATTTAGCAAGAACATTTGTTATACCAACAGGATCTGCTTGACCATCTTTTGGAATAAATATCCCACCAACCACATCATCAGTATTTATAAGAGAATAAATATCCTTAATCTGATTTTTTTCTAATTCATTAACTTCTATATTAAATCTTTGAGCAAAAGTAGCTTGCCTTTTTAATTCTTCTAATCGATCATTAGTTGTTGCAATAGTTAAAGAGCCGTTTTGCTTTAAACCTGTTGCTAATCCTGTTTCTTTTTCCAGGTCTTTATATAAATTTAACGAATAATTTCTAAGTTTTGTAATGGTTGCTGATGCACCAATCTGACCAATCAGTCCTGCTGCATGCCAAGTAGTTCCAGAAGTTAATTGATCTCTTTCTAGCAAGATCACATCTTTCCATCCAAATTTTGCTAAATGATAAGCTACAGAACATCCAGCTATACCACCGCCTATTACAACAACTTTTGCAGAAGTAGGAATTTTATTACTCATTTGTAATATTATAGATAAAGATTTTCAGTATGAGTTTCAAAATAAAAATCTAGATCTTCTATATTTATTTCATCTATTTTTGATGGTTCCCAAATAGGATTATGATCTTTTGAAATTAGCACAGAATTTACACCATTATCAAAGTCACTACGGTATACTATTTTTTGACTTAATTGAAATTCAGTTTCTAAACATTCTTTTAACGGTTTACCTTTTGCATCATCTATAAGTTTAGTGCTTATCGCAAGACTCATTGGACATTTAACTAAAAGAATATCTAAAATTTTATTTGAAAACTCTGAGTCATGATTTTTTAAATTTGATATGATTGTTTGAATATTTCCATTGAATAATTCATTTATTAAATTCATATTTTTAATTAGATATGTATCATTCTTTACTTCAAAATTATCGTGTGAAATTTCTCCTCTTGTAATAAATTTTTCTTTAACATCTTCTATTTTATTACTTTTAAAGTAGTGAGTTGCTAATCCGAAAAAAATTAATTCATTTAACTCTAAAACCTCACCCGTTAAACTAATATACTTACCAATGTTACCTGGAAGATTTGATAAAAAATAACTTCCACCAACATCTGGAAAAAAACCAATTGCAGATTCTGGCATTGCAAATTTTGAATTGTCTGTTGCCATTCTGTGATCACCATAGATTGATAAACCAACCCCGCCTCCCATCACTACACCATTCCAAACTGAAAGAAATTCTTTACTAAATTGGCTTATTAAATAATTAAGTTTATACTCAATTTTAAAAAAATCATGTTTTAAAGAGTTTTCTTTTCCAGCAAGAACAAGAGATTTTACATCACCTCCTGCACAAAAATGTTTACCTTCTCCAACTAACAATACTCTTATGATATTATCCTTTTTTTCCCATTCTAATAATTTATCATGGAATTTTTTTGCCATTTCTAAATTGAGAGCATTTAAAGCTTTAGGACGATTTAGTTTAATGATTCCAGTTTGGTTAGTTTCTGAAAATACAATATCCATTAATTCTTTTTAAACTGCAAAACTTTATTAGAAAGACCCACTTCTTTTGCCTTTAATCTATTAATTTCATCTCGTAATCTTGCTGCATCTTCAAATTCAAGTTTTGAAGCAAATTCATTCATTTTTTTCTCTAAATTTTTAATATGTTTATTAAGATCCTTACCAACTAATTCTTTAGCATTATCAATTTCAACTGTAACATGATCTTGTTCAGCTGTGTTCTCAATTATTTCTTGAATATTCTTTTTAATACTGATTGGCGTAATTTTATTTATTTTGTTATATTCTAGTTGTTTTGTTCGTCTTCTATCTGTCTCTTCGATTGCTTCTTTCATACTAGTTGTAATGTTATCAGCATACATTAAGACTTTACTCTCAACATTTCTTGCAGCCCTGCCAATAGTCTGAATTAAACTAGTTCTAGAACGAAGGTAACCTTCCTTATCAGCATCTAATATAGCCATTAAAGCACATTCAGGAATATCTAAACCTTCTCTAAGAAGATTTATTCCTACTAAAACATTAAAAACTCCTAGTCTTAGATCTCTAATAATTTCTATTCTTTCTAATGTATCGATATCAGAGTGAAGATACCTTACCTTTAATCCTTCTTCATTGATATATTCAGTAAGATCTTCGGCCATTTTTTTTGTAAGTGTTGTGATTAGAACACGATGACCTTTATCTATAGTCTTTTTACATTCATCAATTAAGTTATCAATTTGATGTTTAGTTGGCCTTATCTCAATAGGTGGATCAATTAAACCTGTTGGTCTAATTACTTGTTCAACAAAGGTACCACCTGTCTTTTCAAGTTCATAATCTCCTGGTGTTGCACTTACAAATATAGTTTGTGGACGCATTGCATCCCATTCTTCTCTTTTTAAAGGTCTGTTATCAACACAACTTGGTAGTCTAAAACCATATTGAGCTAAAGTTGATTTTCTAGAAAAATCACCTTTGTACATTCCTGCTATTTGACCACATGTCTGATGGCTTTCATCTATAAACAATAAAGAATCTTCTGGAATATATTCATAAAGTGTAGGAGGAGGCTCTCCCGGCTGTCTTCCTGACAAATATCTAGAATAATTTTCAATACCACTACAACTTCCAGTAGTTTCCATCATTTCTAAATCAAATGTAGTTCTCTCATCCAACCTTTGTCTTTCTAAGTATTTTTTTTCTTTTTCAAAAATCTCTAATTGTTTTTTTAGATCATTTTTGATCATCGTAATTGCTTTTTTTATTGTCGGCTTTGGGGTTACATAATGAGAGTTTGCAAAGATTCTTATTTGTTCAAGTTCTCCAAGCTTCTCTCCAGTAAGTGGGTCCACTTGTGTTATACTCTCTATATCATCTCCAAACATAGATATTTTCCAAGAAATATCTTCATAGTGAGAAGGGAAAATTTCTAAAATATCTCCCTTAGCCCTAAAGCTACCTCTTCTAAAGTCCATGTCACGACGTTTGTATAAAAGTTCTACCAACTTTCTGATAATTATCTCTCTACTTATTGTTTGATTTTTATCTAAAGTAAAAGACATTGAAGAATAAGCATCAACTGATCCAATACCATAAATACAGGAAACTGATGCTACTATAATTGTATCTCTTCTTTCCACTAAAGATCTAGTAGCTGAATGTCTTAGACGATCAATTTGTTCGTTTATTGAAGATTCTTTTTCAATATATGTATCGGTCCTTGGTACATATGCTTCTGGTGTGTAATAATCATAATAACTGACAAAATATTCAACAGCATTATTTGGAAACAAATTTTTCATTTCTCCATAAAGTTGTGCTGCTAATGTTTTGTTTGGTGCCATTATTAAAGTCGGTTTCTGCACTTTTTCAATTACTTTAGCCATTGTAAAGGTCTTACCTGATCCAGTGACACCTAAAAGAACTTGTTCTTGTTCTCCTTCATTTAGACTTTTAACAATACTTTTAATTGCTTCAGGTTGATCACCGCTTGGATTAAAATCACTTACAATTTTAAAAGGTTTTGTGATTTCGGAAGAGAGATGATGTTTTTTTTCTGCTTTATTCATTAATTCTAATATAATCATTTAGATAATTGTACTTTTCTAAAAAACTACCATCTGTTGTTATTGTTCCATTTAATATTCTTCCATCATCTTCTTTTAATAAAAAAGGAAGAACTTTTTTGATAATACCTTCACTAAATTCTGTACTTGAATCACGTGGTAATTCAGATGGTAAATTATCAACTGCCATAACAGCAATTTCATCATTATTTTCATCTATTTCTTTTAAAGTATATCTTTCAATCCAATAATTTGGCTCCTCAATTGTTGTTGATCGTATTGTAGTTGGAATAGAGCCATTAATATCACAAGTAATATCGCCAACAATTTTTAGATTTTGTAAAACTTTTAAGTCTTCATTCTCAAATATTTTTGGAGAAGATGGGTCCCAGTAATGTGCGCTTATAAGTATATCAGTTTCTTTTAAATATTGTAATGCAGAACTAGTATAATCTTGAGGATTATCAATAAAATGTTCAAGGTTAAAGTTGGTGGAAGAATTATTTGTAACATAATCTTTAGTTTCTAAATTACAAAAAATAGGTTGATCAAATTTTTTTTCCAAAAAGTCTTTTTTTGATACTGCTTTAATGTTTGTTAGATTTAAAAGTTCAATTACTCCTTTTGCAACTCTACCATCGCCAGTAACTAGAATTTTAGTTTTAGGAAAATATAAATTTTTTAAATTTAATACTAATCTTTCATAATCATTAATTTTATAGGCACTAGCAAGAGATTGTTTTCCAAGCACTTTAAGCAATAAATTTAAGGTATTATAACAACCAACAATACCTGCAAATCTTCCAAAACCTAAAAATCTTGTACCATTTTTACCTCTGATATTTTCATAATCAATCAATGTAATTTTTTTATTTAAAATTGATAAGAGTAGGTCTTTCTTATGTTTTTCAATATTTTTTTGTTGTTTATTAATTTTAAAAGTGTGAGAAAAAAAAAGATATGTCCTATTATTAATTAAAATATTTGGATCAATTTCTTTAACTCCGAATATGATTGAGCATTCATTTAAATCTTCATTAATTTTAGCACCACATAATTCATATTCTTCATCAGAAAAACATCTACTATTTGATGGCTGAATAATAAAATTAATATTTGGATTGCTTTCTTTGTATTTTTTAATATGTTCTGGGACTAGAGGAGTTCTATTTTCATCATTTCTAGACTCTCTAATAATACCAATATTGGTTAATTGCTTATCCATTCTCTTGTTGGATATTAATTCTATAATCTTTTAAAATTTTAAAAAAATACATTATGTTCTCTGTTTTATTTGGTGCAGTTTTAACACCAGTCTCAATTTTATTATCCAAAATTAGATCAATCGCAGCTGATAAAGTAATCGATACAAGTTTGCCCATTGCAGTATTTTCACCACTTCCTTTTTCATCTAAAAAATAAGAACTATCAAAAATTTTATTATGATTTTCAAAAGCTTTAAGTTTTACAGAAAGTACAACGCGATCTTCTTCCTCAGGTAAATATTTATTATCTTTTAATAATTCTTCACTTTTTTCATTGATTTCAGCTTCTATATTATCCGATCTATTTTCAAGCATTGAAAAAATATCTTGCCATGCCTCTTTCCAACCATCAAGTCGCAAAGTTCCTCTTACGAACTCTTTGACTTTCCATTTCTCATCAAACAAGTATTCACTTATATATGGTGTTGAATCTCTGTTTGGATAAGCTTCAAAATTTTCATCAGATATTGAATAAGAACTAATAGATTTGTAAGGAGCTACAGTATTTATTTTTCCTTTTGTTATATATTTTGCATCATTGTTTAAGGCTTTGATTACTCCAGCTGGAGACCAACTAAATTTATATTTAAAATCATTTGGAATTGCTGGAAAACCGCCACAATATGATTCATAAACCACTTCTGTTTTTTCAGTCGAGATTTTTTTAAGATCACTGACAAGTAAATGGGAAAAAAAATGATCGATACCTGGGTCTAAACCGACCTCATTGATAAATACTAAATTTTCTTTTTTTACATCTGGATTTAGCATATTTATTTCTGGATTAAGGTAACTAGTAGATGCAAAATGACATTTATGTTTTAAACAGAGTTTAGCTATTTCTAAATGTTTGTTTGCTGGCAGTTGAGAAATAACAATATCACCTGGATTTGTTTCGTTAAATAATAAATCAACATCAAACTGTTTTGCGTTCACATTTTTTTTATCTACATGATCAATACTCTTTATAGCCTTATCTAATGTTCTATTCCATACTGTAAAATTATCTAAATTTTTAGCTAATCTTCTAATTCCTGGTATAGAAGATAGTCCAGTTCCTATCCAATGTACATGTTTCATAGTCTTATTTACTTTTATATTAAATTGTTTACTACATTAATGAAACTTAAAATACGGAAATTTATTTGACTTCAATAGTATTTATTTTTTTATTAACAGGTCTAGTCTCTGGTTTTATTGCGGGATTATTAGGAGTTGGAGGTGGAATAATAATTGTACCTGTAACTTACTTTATTTTACTTAATCTTGGTTACAGCTCTGAAATTGTCATGCATGTCGCAGTAGCATCTTCTCTTGGTGTAATTTGTTTTACTTCAATTTCTTCTATAAGATCTCATGTTAAGCTTAAAAATACAAATTTGATAATTGTAAAAAAATGGGCAATAGGAATAATAATAGGATCAATTGTAGGTTCACTTGCAGCAAGTGCTATTTCAGGACAGAGTTTAGTTATTCTTTTTGTAATTCTGGCATTTTTGATTTCATTAAATATGCTGTTTCAACAAAGTCCAATTGTTGTAAGCAACGATATACCAACGTCTAATATAATTAATTTTTTAATAAGCTCTTCTATTGGTTTTTTATCTGCAACAATTGGTATAGGTGGTGGAAGTTTTAGTGTTCCAACTTTAACAATGTTTTCAAAAAAGATTCATGAAGCAGTTGGTACTTCTGCTGTTTTTGGTTTTTTAATTGCTTTTCCAGGAACACTTACATTTATGTATACTGGGTTAAATACAAATGAACTTCCCATTTATTCTCTTGGTTACGTAAATATTATAATAGTTTTTTTTATATCGATAACTAGTATATTTACTGCTGGAATTGGTGCAAAAGTTTCATCAAATATAGATAAGTTAGTATTAAGAAAGATTTTTGCTATTTTTTTGTTGTTAACTTGTGCTAGTCTAATTATTGAACATTTTATAATTTAAATGAATTTTGTTGCAGATAGACTAAGTAAAATAAAACCTTCAATGACTGTAGGTATAAATGTCAAAGCCAAGGCTTTGAAGGACGAGGGTAAAGATGTAATTGTTCTTGCAGCAGGTGAGCCAGATTTTAACACACCAAAAAATATAAGAGATGCTGCTAGTAAAGCGATGGAAGAGGGAAAAACAAAATATGTACCAGGTAAAGGTACACCAGAACTACAAAAAGCAATTCAGAAAAAATTCAGAGAAGATAATAATATTGATTATCAATTAGATGAAATCATATGCGGTGTTGGAGGCAAACACATTATCTATAATGCTATGATGGCAACAATTAATCCAGGAGATGAGGTCATTATAACAGCTCCTTTTTGGGTTAGTTATCCAGATATTGTATTATTAGCAGAAGGTAAGCCCGTGATAGTTAAGTGTCCTCAATCACAAAATTTTAAGATTACACCAGAACAACTAGAAAAAAATATCAACTCTAAAACAAAATGGTTAATGTTAAATAGTCCCAGTAATCCGACTGGCTCAGTTTATTCAAAAAAAGAGTTAGAAGATTTAGCACTTATCTTAAAAAAATATCCTAATGTTCTTATAATGTGTGATGATATATATGAAAAAATTGTTTATGATGGCATAGAATTTCATACTCTTGCTTCTATTGAACCTTCACTAAAAGATAGATGTTTGACACTAAATGGTGTTTCAAAATCATATTGCATGACAGGATGGAGACTTGGATATTGTGGAGCTCCAAAAGAGATTATTGCTGCTATGAACAAAATACAATCACAAAGCACAACATCAACTTCTTCAATTACAATGGCTGCTGCAGTTGAAGCAATAAGTGGTCCGCAGGATTTTATAAACGAGCATAATAAAAAATTTTTGATACGTAGAGATTTAGTATTGAATAAATTAAATGATATTGATGGAATTACATGTCAAAAACCAGAAGGAGCTTTTTACGTTTATCCAAATTGCGAGGGTATAATTGGAAAAAAGACACCAAATGGAAAACATATCTCCAATGATGAAGATTTCATGACATACCTTTTAGAAGATCAAGGTGTAGCAGGAGTGCATGGTGCAGCATTTGGATTATCTCCTTATTTTAGATTATCTTATGCAACTAGTGATGCAATTCTAGAAGATGCCTGCAACAGAATAAAAGAAGCTTGTAATAAGCTTACTTAAGATCTTTATCAGCAATTATTTCAGCTAATCTAAGCAGATTAGTAGTACCAGCACTTCCAAATGGAACACCAGCCGAGATAACTACGTTATCTCCTGGTATAACTAATTTTTTATTTTTTGCAATTGAACATGCAATATTAACCATATCTTGAGCATTTTGAGCATCTTCTTGTGTATGACAGGAGTTTACTCCCCAATATAATTGCATTTTTCTTGTAGTATTAATATTTGGAGATAATCCAACAATTTGAACCGGTGCTCTTTCCCTAGCCATTCTAGTCGTTGTTCTACCACTAACAGAAAATGTAATTATTGCTTTTGCATCTGATTTTTTTGCAATTGAGTAAGCTGCTAAAGTTATTGCATCTGTATTATCAACATCATCAATATTTTCTTTAGTAATTTGTAAATCATAATTATTTTTATCATTCTCAACATTTTCTATTATTTTATTCATAGTTCTTACTACTTCTATTGGATGCGCTCCAACAGCAGACTCACCAGATAACATTACAGCATCTGTTCCGTCGTAAATAGCATTAGCAACATCAGATGCCTCAGCTCTCGTTGGCACAAGATTTTCAATCATACTTTCAAGCATTTGTGTAGCAACAACAACTGGCTTACCAAAGTGCCTACATCTTTTAATAATATTTTTTTGAACTATCGGAACTTGTTCTGTAGGCATTTCAACACCCAAATCACCTCTAGCTATCATAATTCCATCTGCAGCATTTATAATATCATCAATATTTTTTACTGCTGAGGGTTTTTCAATTTTTGCCATCACGAGTGCTTTATTGTTAATTATTTTTTTAAGTTTGAGAATATCTTCTGCTTGTTGCACGAAAGAAAGTGCAACCCAATCAACTCCCATATCTAATGCCTTCATTAGATCAGATTTGTCTTTTTTGGTAAGAGCGTCTATTGGAAGAATAACATCCGGAATATTTACACCTTTGTTATTTGAGATTTCAGCATCATTTAAAACTTCTGTTTTTAAACTATCTTTTTTTTGTTCAACAATTTGTAATCTTATTCTTCCATCATTTACTAATAAAATAGAATTAGGTGTTAAAAAATCATAAATTTCTTCATGAGGAAAGTTAACCCTATTATTATCTCCAGGCTCACTTGAAAGATCTAATACAAAACTTTGACCTTTGACTAAATTTTCTTTTGTATTCTTAAATGTGCCCACTCTTAATTTGGGTCCTTGTAAGTCAGCTAATATACATGAAGCATGATTATATTTTTCTTCAAGAGATCTAATATTATCATAATTTTTTCTATGAGTTTCTAAATCGCCATGTGAAAAATTTAATCTAAAAACATCACATCCAGCCACAAATAAATCTTCTATTATTTTTTTATCTGATGATGCAGGTCCTAAGGTAGCTAAAATTTTAGCTTTTCTGTTACGTTTCATTAATTATTATATATATATCACAAAAAAAGATTTATATAATTTATTTACGTAATATGACCAAAAACTTTGATAGAGAATTACTTGCTGATGTTGCAGAAAGATTGATACATCATCTAAAAAATAGAACAGATGTACAAAATATTGATTTAATGAATCTATCAGGTTTTTGCAGAAACTGTCTTTCAAAATGGTATGTTAGTGCTGCAGAAAAGAAAAATATTTCAATTTCATACGATGAAGCACGAGAAATGATCTATGGTATGCCATACTCAGAGTGGAAAACAAAATTTCAAACTGAAATTACTTCTGAACAAAAAGAAAAATTCGATAAAAGAGAAACTTAATATAGTTTCTCTAAATTTTCTCCATACATCTCTTTTACTTTAAACCTTCTTACTTTCATGGAAGGTGTCATCATATTGTTTTCAATTGTAAACTCGTGATCAATTAAAATAAATTTTCTTATT
>CACBQR010000016.1 GCA_902541435.1 uncultured Alphaproteobacteria bacterium | reverse complement strand
TATTTTTCATTTTGTCTAACAAGAACTCCATGGCTTCTGTGCTTCCCATTGGGGCTAGTATTTTTCTTAAAATAAAGATTTTTCCAAGCTCGTCTTTATCAAGCAATAATTCTTCTTTTCTTGTTCCCGACTTACCAATATCAAAAGCTGGATAGGTTCTTTTTTGACTTAGTTTTCTATCTAGAACCATTTCACTATTACCGGTACCTTTGAATTCTTCAAATATTACCTCATCCATTCTGCTTCCTGTATCTATTAAAGCAGTAGCAATAATTGTAAGCGAACCACCTTTTTCTACGTTCCTTGCGGCTCCAAAAAATCTTTTTGGTCTTTGTAGAGCATTGGCATCAACACCGCCTGTTAATACCTTTCCACTAGAAGGTACAACGGTATTATATGCTCTTCCAAGTCTGGTGATTGAATCAAGAAGGATTACAACATCATGTTTATATTCAACAAGTCTTTTAGCTTTTTCAATTACCATTTCAGCAACTTGAACATGACGTGAAGCAGGTTCATCAAAGGTTGAGCTAATTACCTCGCCCTTAACTGATCTTTGCATGTCTGTAACTTCCTCTGGTCTTTCATCAATTAGCAGAACAATCAGTTTAGCGTCTGGACTATTAGCGGTTATAGCATTAGCAATTTTTTGCATAATTATTGTTTTACCTGTAAAAGGTTGTGCAACAATTAATTGTCTTTGTCCTTTTCCAAGAGGAGCAATAATATCAATTATTCTTTCTGTATTATCTGGCATAGGTTTTTCTTGTTCAAGTTTGAACCTTGATTCAGGATACAATGGTGTTAAATCTTCAAAGTTAACCCTGTTCTTAACTAAATCAGTTTCTTGACCGTTTATTTTGTTAATTTTAGTTATGGCAAAATATCTTTCTCCTTGCTTTGGAGATCTAATTTCACCCTCAACACTATCACCCGTTCTTAAGCTAAATTTTTTAATTTGAGATGGAGAAATATAGATATCATCTGGTCCCGGAAGATAATTTGACTCTGAAGACCTTAAAAAACCGAAACCATCTTGCATAATTTCAATAACTCCTAAACCAGTAATAATTTCACCCTCTTCAGCAATTGTTTTTAAAATTGCAAACATTAAGTCTTGTTTTCTGAGAGACGAAGGGTTTTCTATACCAAGCTTGTCTGCCTGTTTTAAAAGCTCTTGGGGTTCTTTTCCTTTTAATTCCTGTAAATTCATAATGTTGTTGGGGTAGTTTAGAAATGAAATATTTTAATAATCAAAATTGAAGTTAATGTCAAAATAATAATAAATATATAATTTATATATTTAATTGTAGTGTTAGTTGTAAGGTTAAAAAGCTTAATTACTGCTTTATTATTGATTCATTCTTTATTTACCAACATATGTACAACAGCCTTAATAAATATGTTAATTTAAAGAATATTAAAAAAAATTATTATTTTTAAATAATTTGCAATGCAATAAACTTCTAATAACTTGTTATTAATTTTGTATAATAAATATATTAACACCCACCTTACAATATTTAGACAAGTTATTAAGTTGTTGACAACACATTTTTAAAACAAAAGAACTATTTCTTAAATTCAAATTATATTTAATAGTGTTTATAACTATAATTTTTATTAACACACTTATGCACCAAAAATTTATATTAGCTAGTTCGAGCAAATCTAGATACAAAATATTAAAAAATGCAGGATTAAATTTCATACAAAAAAAACCAAATTGCAACGAAGAGGATATTAAACAAACCATTAATAGAAATATAAAGCCTGAGATTTTTGCAAAAAAACTTTCTTATGAAAAAGCAAGAAGTGTAAGTATAAAAAAATTGTACGCCAATAAGATTGTTTTGGGCTGTGATACAGTCATTTATCACAATGGAAAGATTTTAGATAAAGTAAACTCTATTAAGAAAGCACAAAAAAAAATCAAGTCTCTATCAGGAAAGACACACCTAATAGTATCGGGCTTAACTATTTGTTTAAATGGCTCTAAAGTTTGGGAGAATTACGAAAAAACCCATGTTAAAATAAGAAAGCTTAATAACAGTGAAATAAAAACATACTTAAAAAAAACAGGTAAACAAATACTAAGCTCTGTTGGATGTTATCAAATAGAGAGCTTGGGGCCTAATATTATTGAGAGCATAAAAGGAGATTATTTTAATGTTATGGGATTACCTTTATTTAATTTGCTAGATTATTTATATTCAAAAAAATGAAAAAACTTTACGTAGTTGGGAACAAGGTATCTAAAAGTCTTTCGCCAAAAATATTTAACTATTGGTTTAAAAAATATAACATTGAAGCAAGTTATGGATATTTAGAACTTACAGAAAAAAACTTTAATAAAAAAATAAAAGAGGTTTTGAAAAAAAAAGAGACGCTTGGTCTAAATGTAACTATCCCATTTAAAAACAAAATTATCAAACACCTTGGCAAAATAGACGCTCATGCAAAAAAAATTGGTGCTGTAAACTGTGTAACAAATAAAAAAACTATAAATGGAACTAATACTGATTGGACAGGATATTACAAAACCCTACCAAATATGAAAAAAACTAAAAACAGAAAAGTTATTATTCTGGGTTATGGGGGCGCATCACACGCCATTCACTATGTTTTAAAGATGAGAGGTTTTAAGGATATTTTAATTTTCAACAGATCTAAAAAAAAAATTAAGTATTCAAAAAAAACTGAGTATACAAAAAAATATAGTGATCTTGAAACACACCTTGAAGGAGTTTCTTTAATAATTAATACTACACCAATAAACCCTATGTTGAAAAAACACTTAAAACTTATTACCAAATCAACAATTGTAAGCGACATTGTTTACAGCCCAAAAAATACCTCATTTCTCAAACAGTTTCCGAAGAATAAAAAGATTTATGGAATATCAATGTTGATAGAACAGGCCAAACCATGTTTTAAAATGTGGTTTGGCAAAAACCCATCTGTAGATGAAAAAATGCTTAACGCCATTTATAAAAAAATTTAATGACAAAAACTATAGCAATAACAGGCGGTATAGGATCAGGTAAATCCACCTTTTGTAGTAAATTAAAAGAAAAAGGTTTTAAAATTCACAGCTCAGATGAGCAGGTGGCCAAAATATATAAAAATCCTGAAAAAAAATTTGTTTCTTATTTACGCACCATAGGTTTGTCTAAGTCCATTTCAAAAAAAAACATAGATAAAAAAATTATATCAAAGATTATTTTTGAAAATAAACAGATAAGAAAAAAGCTCGAGTTATACATATTTAAAATAGTTAGGAAAAAGAGGTCTGATTTTATAAAAAAAGAAAAACAAAAAAAAACAAAATTAATTTTCATTGATATACCATTATTGTTTGAAAATAATTTAGAGAAACAGTTCAACAAAGTAATATCGATAATATCCCCCAAACGAAAAAGATTAAAAAGATTAAAAAAAACGAGAAAAATGACCGAAAACCAATTTAAGAATATAATTCGATCTCAAACATCAGATGTTATAAGAAAAAAGAAATCTGATTATGTTATTTATAACAACTCGACATTAAAGGATTATAAAATTAAGATTAATAAGCTAATAAGCAAACTTTAGTTAAAACAATGAGAGAAATAGTAATTGATACAGAAACCACGGGCCTTGATTATAAGACCGGTGACAGAATAATAGAAGTTGGTTGTGTGGAACTCAAAAACTATGTTCCTACAGGAAACACACTTCAATTTTATTGCAAACCAAACAAAAGTATAAGTGAAGGGGCAAAAAATATTGTCGGTCTTTCAGATGATTTTCTTAATCTACAAAAACCATTTGAAGAAAACCATAAGGAGCTCTTAAATTTTTTGAAAAACGACACATTAATAATTCACAATGCATCATTTGATTTAGGTTTTATAAATAATGAGCTGTCAATCTTAGGATTACCTCATTTAGATAATCCTGTAGTTGATACAGTTTCTCTTGCAAGAGAGGTTCTAAATACAAGAATAGCTAACCTCGACTATTTGTGTAGAAGATTTAACATTGATTTATCAGAAAGATCATTTCACGGAGCCTTGCTTGACTCCCAACTTCTAGCCGCAGTTTATTTAGAGTTAAGAGGCGGTAAGCAATTTTCTATGGAGTTGAATTCAAATATTGACGAGAAAAATACACAAATTGACAACAAAAACGAAACAAAAACCAAAATAATAGAAGTTAATAAAGAAGATTATCTTGCCCATAAAGAAATGTTAAAAAAACTAAAAAAACCCCTTTGGAAAAAATTTAACTATTAATATTTAAAAAAGTTATTATATTAAAATCAAATGATTTACGGCGACCTTCAATTTTTTGATATTCTAATTTTTGCAGCTATTGCTGGATTTATTATTTATAGACTGAGGAGTGTTCTAGGGAAAAGAACAGGATTTCAAAAAAATATTTCAGAGCCAAAACCCCAAGAAGCTAAAAAACAAGAAGATGTTCAAAAAATACCATCACTAATGGATAATGAGACAAAGCTTGAGGCTGTATATAAAAAAGTAAATAATTTTAACCACAGAGAGTTTCTTGATGGTGCCAAGAAAGCTTTCGAAATTATAATTTCATCTTTCAATAATGGTGATAAAAAAACACTAAAAAACCTTGTGTCTAAAGATGTTTATTCTGCTTTTGAAAAAGCGATTGATGAAAAAACAAACAATCCTGAATCACAATTTTATTCACTTATTGTAGAGGGCATCGCAGATGCAAAAGTAGAAAATGACACAATATCAATATCGGTCAATTTTATTAGTGAACAGATGTTAAATAATGATGAGGGTTCTATTGTTAAAAATAAAGACACTTGGACTTTTGAAAAACCAGTAAATTCTTCTAGTCCTATATGGATATTAACTCAAACTTAATATTTGTCCTTTAAAGAACTCAAAGACCGAATTAAAAAAAATGAGGGTTATTCTGATAAGCCTTATCAAGATCAATTAGGGTTTTATACCATTGGTTATGGTCACCTTATTACAGAAAAAGAAAATAAATATTACATTAAGAAATTTAAAAAAAAATATTTTGAAGAATTGTTTGAGACAGACTTTAAAAAAGCACACGAACAATACAAAAAAAAATTTTTTAAAAAAAATCACACAACTTCAGAGAAGGAATTATTAATAGAAATGATTTTTCAACTTGGAGCTAAAGGTGTCTCTAAATTTAAAAAAATGCTTTATTTTCTAAACAAAAAACAAAAATTCATGGCATCACTAGAGATGTTAGATAGTTTGTGGTATTTGCAAACACCTGAAAGAGTAAAGAATTTAATTAAAAACTATACAAAAAAATAATGGAAGAAGATTTTTTTCTAAAAAATATGAAAGGTGTAAAACCTTTTAAAAAAGACACCCCCATAGTTAATACAAAAACAACTAATAAAAAAAATGTAAAAATAGATAAGAAAAATAATACTAAAAATACCAGCAAAAAAACAGTAACAGAACATAAAGTTAGAAGCTCAGAGTTTAAATTATCATTTGGTGAGGTTAATAAGGAGCTTAAGCGTGGAAAAGTTAATATAGATAGAAGAATTGATCTTCACGGGTACGGTTTAGCCGAAGCGCATGAAAAATTTATAAGTGAGGTGAAAAAAAATTATAACAAGAATAAAAGATGTTTGCTTATAATTACTGGAAAGGGTGTTCATAAAAAAATTCAAAATGAGAAAGACACAAACCCTAAACTTTTCTATGGAAAGATTAAAAGCTCAATAATAAACTGGATAAACGAAGACGATCTTAAGAAATATATCCTAACATATCAAGATGCGGGTTTTGAACATGGGGGTGACGGAGCTCTTTTTGTCTATTTAAGAAAAAAAAAGTTTTAAATTCTTTCTAACTTAAATACCCTTTTTTTAAAATAAATAAGAATTTCATATGGAAGTAAATCATCTTTAATTAAAAATTCAATTTTTTTTAAATCATTTTTTTTATGGTCAGCCCAAATATTTACATAGTCTTCTATTTCTAAAATTATATTTCCATCCTCATTTTTGTTTTGTATAAGTGTGTAAATTCTTCTCCCATCAATTGTTTTTGCCTCATTTTCTCCATTTAAAATATTTATAAAAGAGGTAATTGGGTCAAAATATAAATATAAGTCTTTTAGGTCTACTCTAGCTATTTCTTCTTCTATAGGCTCTTGTTTTAATTCAATTAAATAATCATCAAAAGACATTTTAACTATTTTTGTTTTCTTCTTAGTTTTCCAAAATTGTTTATAATCCTGGGCCTTAAATATGTTGTTTTCAATAACCCCAGTTGAAAAATAACTTCCTTCAAATTTATATAAAGGTGAAAAAATGCCAGAATTTTTCAAATTAATTTCTGTTTGATAAATATTATCATTAATATTTAATGACCAGCTAAAATTACCAATTTTTATTCCTGTTGTGCTGACTTTATATTCTGCACTAAAATTATTTGCATAGGATGTGTTAATTACAAATATAATAAAAAATATTAGAAATTTATTCAAACACAACCTCGTAAATATCAAGTCTTCTTTTTGTAAATTTCTGATCAGGTGAATTTATTTTTAACACCTTATATTCATTCTCTAAATAATTTATATCTGAGGGGCTCCCAATTAAAGTAAAGTTTTCGTTTATATTTTTATTAAGAGGAGACACTATTTTAAAGTGGTTTGTTATTTCATCTCCTTCTTTATGTGGCATATAGAAATTAATATCCTTATCTCTTAATTCAAAACTAAGGCTTGAAAATAAAAGTCGATCAGAAACCACTATATTTTTTATTATACCTTTTGAATTACTGTAAATTTTTAGAGCATAATCATTTATACCACTTACTCGGTCAAAAATTTTAGAGGGATAACTTGTTCCAATCATAACAAATAGAACAAAACAGAAAGTAAAATTAAATATGTAATTAGCCATCTTTAAAAAAGAATTATTAATTCTAATATATAAAAGAGCAAACAAAGAAATTAAAGCTGGAGCGGCCCAATTTGCATTAGCTCTGACAATAATGGCCTCTATCAAAACAATTAGAATTATGGGTATTGAAAATATTAAAAAAATTTTTTGAATATAGCTCCATTTGTTAAATCCAAATAACCCACCCAAAAACATAAATGGGCCTAACATTAAAACCTGAATTAACAAAAACTCTAAGCCCCTAATCAGATCTATTTCAATATTTCCAAAATTTGCGTTATCCGAAGTATGCTCAAGTGTTATCCAGTCATTATTAAAGTTCCAAATAATATTTGGTAAGACGATTACAAACACACATAAAAAAGTAAGACAAAACCCTAATAAATTATCGAAAAAAATTTTTCTAAATCTTTTATCAAATAAAATTAGAACAAATAAACAAATTACAAAATATATAGCCGCGTATTTTGATAAAAAAGCTAACCCCAGAAAAATTCCTAATAATATAAAATTTTTTAAAGCTTGATCACTTTTGATCTTAATTAATTCATTAAGTGAAAGTGTCCAAAATAATAATAAAAAAAGATCAGTACTAATTATAAAAGATGAAAAAGAAACAGCGGGTATAAACAAAAAAATTAAACAACCCGTAAATGAATCTTTTTTATTTAATCCAGAGTTGAGTAAAAGATTATAAATACTCCAGGCAATTAATAAATACACAAACGATGGGAGAAGTTTTAATGAAACAAAACTACTACCTAATATTTCCGTATAAACTCTTATTATCCAGGACAATAAAGGGGGTTTCGAAAAATAACCAAAGTCAATATCTTTTGACCATAACCAATACTGTGCTTCATCACCAAACAAATTAAAATTAGTAAAATTTAAGGCGCCTATTTTTAATAAAAGCAAAACAATAAATGATGGCAATAGAATTTTATTTATCATAATATTTTTTATAAAATTCAAATAAAATTATATTTAAAATTACAACAAAAAAGCCAGCAAAAAAAATGTCACTTAAAAAATGACCACCAGCCATTATTCTAATTAAACCAAGTACTAAACCAGCAACAAAGCTTCCATAGAGAAAAATTACTTTTTTTGTAATTAAGTATAAAACTATTATTGAAAACCCAACAGAAGCATCACCTGAAACAAAGGAGCAGTTTGTTTCACAAGCATTGGTTATTTCAAACCAAGGGGAAAAAGATTCTTTGCCACCTAACTCAACTACATCGTTTGGTCTTGCTCTACCCCAAAAATTTTTTATTATAAGATTTACAAATATTAAAACACTAATAATTTGAGAAATCCACAACAAAACTATTTCCTTAATAGAAAATTTATAATTAAAAAAAATTTTATCAATTCTAAACAAACGCCCAACTATTGGTAAAATTAAAATATAAATAAGTATTAGTGGTAATAAAATATCTCGAAACAATATTGAAGTTAAATCAAAGCTTTGCAATTCAAATTGTGATGCACCCTTATAAAACAAAGATGATACATATAAATCTAAAGATGGGCCGGCAGTCACAAACACACAACCAAAAAACAAAATTAGAATGTAATAAAAAATCTCAGAATTTTTTTCAGGAATTAAATTTAATAATTTGTATTTATTATATTTGCCTTCTATTAACTTATTTAAAATCTTAAATAATATTAAAGCTAAAATTGCCCCAGCAACAATATCTGTAAAAAAATGTGCGCTTACAATAACTCGACTAAAAGCAACAATTGAAGCTAAAAAATATAAAAAATATTTTAATTTTGGAAGAATAGAAACCAAAATAAAGCAAACTATAAATATTGTAGAAGAGTGACCAGAGGGAAAAGAATGAAAATTTGATTCCATTGTAAAATATTTAAAACTAAAAACGTCTTCGAAATCAGTATGATTTGGTCTGGGCCTTCCCACAACATGTTTTATAATTTGAGTAATTATCCCAACTGTCAAAATATATACAAAAGAAGAAATAAAAAAATTAGAAAGATTTTTTGCTGATTTAGTTTTTATGATTTGAAGTCTTTTGTTTATATAAAAAACAACAAAGCCTATTATTGAAATAGAAAAATACCAAGACGAACTACCAAGTTTTGTTATTTCTGAAAAAAATTCTTTTAGAAAAACTCCATTTGCCCAATCACTTAAGTTTATAAAATAACTATAAAAAAAAAGATCTATATTAAAAGAAGCAAAAATACTTAATGTAATTAATACTAAAATAAGTAATTCAAATTTGACGCTTTTAAAAATGCTCATTTTACAACTATTAAAAAATTTAATGAGCTTTACAATATAAACTTTGACAAGTCCTGACTTTTAATAAGCTCTCCTAAGCTATTTTCAACGTATTCTTTATTAATTATTATTTCTGTTGGGCTTATATCTGACGCTGTATAACTAACCTCTTCAAGTAGTTTTTCCATTACAGTATGGAGCCTTCTGGCACCTATATTTTCTACATTCTGGTTTATCTCTGTAGACAAAGAGGCGATAGTATCAATTCCATCTTCTTCAAATTTCAAATCAACCTTCTCTGTTCCAAGAAGTCCTTGATACTGCTTAATCAAACTGTTTTGTGTTTCAGTAAGAATAAGTTTAAAATCTTTTTTACTAAGACTATCAAGCTCGACTCTAATTGGCAATCTACCTTGAAGCTCAGGAAGCATGTCTGATGGTTTTGATAAATGAAATGCCCCAGAGGCAATGAACAAAATATAATCTGTTTTAACAACACCATATTTTGTAGTAACCGCAGTTCCCTCAATGAGCGGTAATAAATCTCTTTGAACACCTTCTCTTGATACATCCGCACCACTTCTATCAGCTCTTGAAGTAATTTTATCTATTTCATCTATAAAAACGATACCATTTTGCTCTACATCATCTAATGCTCTTGAGTTTATTTTATCTTTATCTAAAAGTTTATCAGTTTCCTCATTTAACAAATATGCATGAGAATCTTTGACGCTCATTTTTTTCATTTTCTTTTGATTGCCAAAACCCTTTCCAAATACATCACCTAAATTAATCATACCCATTTGAGAACCAGGCATTCCAGGTATATCCATAGTTGGTAAGCTTAAATTTGCATTAGCTGAAACTGGAATTTCAACCTCATTATCATTTAGTTCACCTGATCTTAGTTTTTTCCTAAAATTATCTCGAGTAGCTGGTGTTGAGCTTTTAGAAACCAAAACATCTAGAATTCTTTCTTCTGCATTTTTTTCTGCTTTTGCCTTCACCTCTTGACCCATTTGAATTTTTGTTTTTGTTATACTAATTTCAACTAGATCTCTTATTATTTGCTCAACATCTCTTCCAACATATCCAACTTCTGTAAACTTAGTCGCCTCAACTTTTACAAAAGGTGCATTTGCTAACTTAGCAAGTCTTCTCGATATTTCTGTTTTGCCGCAACCTGTTGGACCAACCATTAAAATATTTTTTGGTACAATTTCCTCTTTTAAAGAATCATCAAGTTGTTTTCTTCTCCATCTATTTCTTAAGGCAACTGCAACAGCCTTTTTTGCTTTGTTCTGACCAATGATAAATTTATCTAATTCAGAAACAATTTCTCTTGGACTAAAGCTAGATTCCATTTTACAGCTCAATGGTTTCTGAAATTATATTATGGTTTGTATAAATACAAATATCTGCAGCTATATTGAGTGATTCTAAAGCAATTTCTTTTGCATTCATTTTTGTGTTTTTCATCAATGCTTTAGCAGCACTATTTGCGTACGGACCTCCAGAACCTATTGCAAGTATTCCATCATCAGATTCAATTACATCGCCAGTACCAGATAACAACAAACTTACATCTTTATCAGCTACGATCATCATTGCCTCTAATCTTCTTAGATATCTATCCGTTCTCCAATCTTTTGCTAATTCTACACAAGCTCTTTTAAGTTGATTTTTATATTGATCTAACTTTCCTTCTAATCTTTCAAATAAAGCGAACGCATCTGCAGTAGATCCTGCAAAACCAGATATAACAGTTTCATCAACACCCAGTCTTCTAATTTTTTTAACATTTGATTTCATTACGGTATTACCAAGACTAGCCTGACCATCACCCGCAATAACGACAAGATTATCTTTTCTAATTCCTACAATAGTTGTTGATTTAATAATGTTTTTTTCCATTAATTGATAAGATGGCTATTTAATTATTTTTATCAAGTAATTTACCTAGAATAAATCATATTTCACTGATATTAGGCAAAAATGCGAAAAGGTAAAGTTGAGAGAAATACCAAAGAAACCAAGATAAGTTGTGAAATTAACTTAGATGGTGTTGGACAATCTAAAATTTCAACACAAATTGGCTTTTTTGATCACATGTTGGAATTATTATCTCATCATAGTTTAATAGATATAGATTTAAAATGTGAAGGAGATACTAATGTTGATCTTCACCATTCAGTTGAAGATACAGCTTACGCAATTGCTTTAGCTATAAACAAGGCACTGGATGATAAGAAAGGAATAAACAGATACGGTTTCTCATATGTTCCAATGGATGAATGCTTATCAAGATGTGTTATTGATTTAAGCGGGAGACCAGAACTTGTGTGGAATGTTAATCTTGGTTTAAAAAAAATTGGTGAAATGGACACAGAGCTATTCCATGAATTTTTTAAAGCCTTTTCAAATGAATCAAAATGTAATTTACATATTGAAAACTTGTATGGAAAAAACAATCACCACATAATTGAATCATGCTTTAAAGCCTTTGCTAAAAGTTTAAGATTTGCTGTTGAAATAGATAACAGAAGAAAAGATAACATACCATCATCAAAAGGCACTCTTTAATTCTTAATGAAAAAGATTACTATCGTCGATTATGGCTCAGGCAATGTTTTGTCTGCACAAAAATCTTTTGTTAAGATAGCAAATGAAAACAATATTGAAGCTGAAGTTTTAATTTCAAAAAAACTGAATGATGTAAAAGATTCAACTCATGTTGTGTTGCCTGGTCAAGGAGCCTTTTCTACATGCATGAATGGTTTAAAAAAAACTGATGGCTTAATTGACGAGCTTTGTGAGTTTGCATTAATTAAAAAGAAGCCATTTTTGGGCATATGTGTTGGTATGCAAATGTTAGCTAACATTAGTGAAGAAAATGGATTTCATGAAGGCCTGGGCTGGATAGACGGTCAAATTAAACTATTACCTGGGGATAATTTAAAACTTCCTCATATGGGTTGGAACATGGTAAATCCAAAAAATTCAAAAAACAACAACCTAATCATGGCTAAAAATGATTATTACTTTGTTCACTCTTATTATTTCGATTGTGCCAATAAGGACAATATTTTGGCAGAAACTATGTATGGAACAAATTTTGCTTCAATAGTTGGAAAAGAAAATATATATGGCGTCCAGTTTCATCCTGAAAAAAGTTCCTCCCAAGGATTAAACTTACTAAAAGAATTTATTATAATATGAACATGTCTACGCAACTAAAAGAAAAAATTAATATTTCAGTTGATAACATTGAAACGCTTACTGACATGGACTTGGCTGATCTATGTAATATCACTGAACAAGCAATTAAAGCTGGAGGAGGCTTTGGTTGGTTAAGAGTTCCTACAAGAGATATTTTAATAGATTACTGGACTAAAAGAACAAATGATCAATATATCAAACTTATTGTCGGAAGACTTAATGGTGTAATAGCTGGCACTCTTCAACTTGCTTATGAGGCCCCTAATATAGAGTCTAGGAAAAATATTGCACGAATTAGAAGACAGTTCGTTGCCCCATGGGCAAGAGGTTATGGTTTAGCAAAAACAATGATTGATCAAACTGAACAAATTGCAAAAGAAGATAATATTAAATCGCTACAGTTGGCTGTAAGAGAAACACAAGATGCAGCAATAAAACTTTTTACAGGTAAAAATTATACCAAGTGGGGTGAAAACCCATACTATGCATACATCAACGGAAGTTTTATTAAGGGTTACTATTACTATAAAAATCTGTAGTGCAAATTATACCAGCCATTGATTTAAAAGATAATAAATGTGTTAGGCTTTCTAAAGGCAAAGATAACTCCAGCGTTGTTTACAATGAAGACCCACAAAAACAAGCTATCTACTTTGAACAAATTGGTTGTAAAAAACTTCACTTGGTTGACCTTGATGCTGCCTTTGGTAGATCAAATGTTAATTTTGAAACAATAAAGAAAATTAGAAAATCAATCTCAATACCAATACAATTAGGGGGCGGGGTTAGAAATCTAGATTTAGCCAAAAAATATTTTGAGGTTGGAATAAATAATTTGATTATTGGTTCAATGTCAGTTGAAAGACCAAATGAAGTTTTAATTTTATCAAATAAGTATGCTAGTAAAGTATATGTATCATTAGATATTCTTAATGACAACATAATGATAAAAGGTTGGGATAAAAATTCAGGAAAGAAAATACAAGATATACTTGATATTTATACTAACTCGAAAATTAAAGGATATGTAATCACAGATATTCAAAATGATGGAATGCTAAAAGGTTTAAATATAGATTTTGTTAATAATTTTCTTAAAAAAATAAACTTAATTAAAAAATTTAATAAAAAAATCATAATTGCAGGCGGTTTAACAGATTACTCTGATCTAATAAATTTAAAAAACCTAAACACAAAAAATATTGAAGGAATAATTTCAGGTAAATCTTTCTATGAAGGAAAGATTGATTTAATAGAAGCACAAAAAATTTTAAACTAAAATGGTAAAAATAAGAATCATCCCCTGCTTGGATGTTAAAGATGGAAGAGTTGTAAAAGGTATCAATTTTTTAAATTTAATTGATGCGGGAGATCCTGTTGAACAAGCAAAACACTATTCTGATAATGGAGCTGATGAAATATGTTTCTTAGATATTAATGCTTCATTAGAAAATAGAGATACTATGATCAATGTTGTTAAAAATACTGCAAATGAAGTTTTCATCCCCCTTACAGTAGGTGGCGGAATTTCATCAATAGAAAACATACAAGCCCTACTTAAAGCAGGTGCAGACAAAGTTTCTATAAACTCTGCAGCTATTAAAAACCCCAACATCATCAAAGAAGCTTCTGAATATTTTGGAAACCAATGCATTGTTGTGGCTGTGGATGCAAAAAAACACAATAATGATTGGTTTGTTTATTCTCATGGTGGGACTAAGAAAACAGATTTATATGCTTTAAACTGGATAGAAAAAGCTCAAAAACTAGGAGCTGGTGAAATTCTTTTAACATCAATGGATAAGGATGGCACAAAATCTGGTTTTGACAATGAATTACTAAGTAAGGTTTCAGAATTTATAAAGATTCCAGTAATAGCGAGTGGAGGAGTTGGGACCATAGATCATTTTTATGACGGCGTTGTTAAAGGTAAGGCCGATGCATTATTAGCAGCCTCAGTCTTTCATTTTAATGAAATTAGCATTAAAGAAGTAAAGAAATACTTAAAAGACAAAAATATAAATATTAGAGATTAATTTGTATGAAAATTGAAGATTTAAATGAAATTATAGATAACAGAATAAAAAGTAGAAAAAAAAACTCTTATACAAATAAATTATTAACATTAGGACCAAAAAAAATAGCTCAAAAATTTGGAGAAGAAGCATCAGAGTTGATCATAGATTTTCTAAAAGGATCGAAAAAAAGAACTATAGAAGAGGCTGTAGATGTAATCTACCACCTATTAATTCTATTAAAGTCAAAAAAAATTTCAATCAATGAAATTCACAAAGAATTAGAAAAAAGAAAATAATATAAAATGTATGATGAAAATAATATTTTTGCAAAAATTTTAAGAAAGGAAATACCTTGTGATAAGGTTTACGAAGATGAGTTTAGTTTATTTTTTAATGATATTAGTCCCCAGGCTAAAATACATATTTTAGGTATACCTAAATTTCCTTGTACAACTTTTTCTGATTTTTTAAAAAATGCAGATAATGAAAATGTCATATCCTTTTTTAAGAGTGTTCAGCTTGTAATAAATAATATTAAAATTGAAAATTCTGGTTATAGATTAATAACCAATTCTGGAGAAGATGGTGGACAAGAAGTACCACATTTTCACATCCATATTTTAGCAGGAGAAAAAATCGGAAGATTAAGGTAAATTATAATTTTTCTCTTATAATTACATAATTAACAATTTCAGTAACACCCTTTATGTTTTTAAGAGCAATAATCATTTCGTCTAAAAGGTCTGGGCGAGCGGTGATACCTGCAATATAAATTTTTCCTTGGATCGTTTCAAAATTAAATGTAATTGCTTTAATACCTACTGTTTTAGCAGCTACAGCTCTTGCTTGTGTGTTAATCCATAAATCACTCGCGTAATCTTTTATTGTTGTTCTATTACCAATTTCTATTTCATTTATAATTTCTTGAACACCCTCAACTTCCCAAACTAATCTTACAGCATCAATCCTTATTTCTTGATTATCAACAAGACCAGTTAACAAAACCCTACCCTCTAAAATACTGGTGTTAATATTAACAAAAAGATTGTTCTCTGCGTTTAGGAATTTAGCTGCAATATTAACCTTAATGGTTGCATCATCAATTACTGTACCTAATGATCTTTCGCCTTCAGCGATAACCATTGCGCTTCCACCACCAGTTGCAAGTACATTTGCGGGTGAACAACCATAGTTTAAAATTACCAAAATTAAAAGAAGTGGGCCTATAATAATACTTGTTACTTTTTTAATTCTAGAAGCCATTTATATATTTTATTTTTATTAATATTTGTAAATTTATGTACTATTTCGACGATGTCGGTCAAAGAAAATTTTGTAGCCATTTTTCTTAGTTCCTTTTCATACAAATCAATTTTGTCAAAATCTTGATTTTTAAGTGTTTGTCCACCCACTACTGCAACAAACTCACCATTTAAATTTTCTTTTTTTTGTAAAATATGATCCTTTACTTTTTTTGGTGTTCCTCTAAAAATAAATTCGTTAACTTTTGTAAGCTCTTTACACACTGATATTGATCTATAAGGGAGTAACTTTTCCAATAATTCTAAATAAGTAATTAACTTGTGATTTGATACAAAAGACACAGATGTTCTTTTTTCGTCAGCAATACTTTTAATAAGATCCTCCAATTTTTTTTTTGATTTTGGAACAAATCCTAAAAAAACAAACTCTGACAAGGGCAAACCAGATAATTGTAAGCTCAATATTATTGATGATGGGCCTGGTATAGACGTAACTTTAATTTTATTTTTTATACAATATTGAACTAAATTATATCCAGGATCTGAAATTAAAGGCGACCCAGCATCAGATATGAGTGCACAATTTTTATTCCTTAATAAATCTTCTATTTTTTCTATAATTAAATGTTCATTATAATCATGTAGAGGTATTAATTTCTTTTTAATGCCTAATTTATTAAGTAGTTTAAGAGAATGTTTTGGATTTTCGCAAATTATAATATCACTCTCTTTGAGAGCATTAACTGCTCTTAAATTAATGTCATCTAAATTTCCAATAGGTGTTGCAATAATTGAAAGACCCTTAATGTTTTTATTCATTTTTTATATATTTATATTTATAGTATCATGTACCCCAGTAAATTTATCCAAGCAAGCTCCAAAAGATACCGAAGAAAATACAATTAATGAAAAACGAATTATTTTAAAATCTGAAGAAAATATTATTGAAGCCGAAGGTGATGATAAAAATAATATCTCAAACGATGTTTTCCTAGATAAAACCATTGTTGTTTTATTCGCAAACGATGATGATCGAAAAACAACTAAACAATTTCTAAATATCTTCGAGTTAGGAATTTACAATTTAGGAATTCAAAATGTAGATTTTAAAATAGAATTCTTCGAAACTGAAAGAGACCTTAAAGTTATAATCGAAAAAAACCTTACTCCTGGAAAAATATTTTTAGGACCAATTCAATCAAGGCACGCAACAACTCTTGAAGATTATTGTGACAATAAAGTTCTATTTTTTTCATTTTCTCCACAATCTTCAATTGCAAAAGACTGTATTTATTTATTAAATTTCTTTCCAAAAAATGAACTTTCACAACTTTTAATGTATTTAAATGAAGATGCAAAGGTAGCACTGCTTTATCCTGAAAACGAATATGGTTATTTAATTAATAGTTTTATCGATGAAGTAATTTTTGAAAGTCAGGCAATTTTAGTAAATAGATCTTCATACAAAGATGATTTATCAAACGCTAGAGATGCGATAAAAGAATTGGGAAAATATGAATTGAGAAAATATGAATTAAACAGACAAAAAAAAATCTTAGCATCCAAAAAAGATAAAAAATCAAAAAATAGACTTAAAAAATTAGAAAGATTTAAAACTACAACTGATTATGATTTTACCCATGTTTTAATTGCCGACTATGGCTTAAATCTTTTGCAGGTTGCACCACTTCTTCCTTACTATGACATTGATCCCAATATTGTACAATTTATGGGAACTGGAGTAATAGATGATAAAACTTTTTTTTATGAACCATCTTTACAAGGTGCAATATTTCCTGGGGTTCCAGAGAAAAGAAGAATAAATTTAATCAACGAATACTTAGAAATATATGACGAAGAGCTTATGAGAGTTTCAACACTACCTTATGATTTAATTGGCTTAATCAATTTTATTTACTCAAAAGAGTACAAACTTAATGAAGTAATCAAGTTATTAAACAACACTAATACAAAATTTGATGGCATTGACGGAAACTTTTATTTTAAAAATAATATGATTGAAAGAGATTTAGAGATATTAAAAATAAATAATGGGCTCTCTATAGTAATTAATTAAATATAAAACTTATTAGTTTGTTTATAGCTATTGACCTATGACTAATTTCATTTTTTTTATTTATACTTAGTTGTGCTAATGTTTCTTCAAAATTTCTTGGAATAAATATTGGATCATAACCAAATCCGTGTCTACCATCAGTTTTCTCTGCAATTGTACCCTCAAGTTTTCCATTGAATATTATATTTTCGTTTTTGTTAATTGTTAAACTTATTGAAGTTTTAAAATAAGCCCTCTTTTTACCATTGTTTTTAATACTTTGAAAAATTTTTTTAAAGCAAGATTCTTTGCTTTTAAACTTATTAATAAATTTTTTAGAATGAACACCAGGTTTCCAATTTAGGCTTTCAATACATATGCCTGAGTCATCCGCAAAGCAAGGAATGCCAGTTTTATTAAATCCATACTCCGATTTTATTTTAGCGTTTTCTTCAAAAGTCCGGCCAATTTCCTCTGGCTCACCGTCAATATTTAGATCTTCCAAAGAAAGCAGCTTATATTTATTTGTTTGAAAAATTTTTTTTATTTCAATTATTTTATTTTTATTATTTGAAAAAAAAAATAATCCCCTCAATTTATTTCAAAGCCTCTTTTTGTTTCATAATTATTTCTTTGATTCCACTTTTTGCTAATGAAAACATTTCTGTAAATTGATCATCTTTAAAAAAAAATTCTTCTCCTGTTACTTGTATTTCAGATATTTCATTTGAATCACAAATTACAAAGTTTGCATCTACTTGTGCCTCAGAGTCTTCCTTGTAATCTAAGTCCAAAATTGCTTTGTTTTCAACTATTCCAGTTGATACCGCACCTATAAACTTTTTTATAATTGGTTTTTGAAGATTATAATTATTTTTCAATTTTTCTATTGCTAAATATAAAGCAATAAAACCCCCGCTTATAGAAGCAGTTCTTGTTCCGCCATCAGCTTGAATTACATCACAATCTATTTTAATTTGACGCTCTCCAAGATTTGTAAGATCAACGATTGATCTCAAACTTCTACCAATTAATCTTTGTATTTCTTGTGTTCTGCCAGATTGTTTCCCTTTTGCCGCCTCTCTATCCATCCTCGTATTTGTAGATCTCGGCAACATTCCATATTCAGCAGTGACCCAACCTTTACCTGTGTTTTTTAACCAGTGAGGAACTTTTTCATCAATAGTTGCAAGACAAAGAACATGTGTATTACCAAATTTAACTAAACATGAACCATCTGCATGAATATTTACATTTTTTTCAAATGAAATTTCACGCATTTGATTGAAGGATCTATCTTTTCTCATATAAATTTAATAATAGTAGATAAAAATTATTTTTAAATAAAATTCTTATGTCTGATAATGTATATGCACAAATTAATGATAGATCGAAATTAATTTTCAAAAAATTAGTTGAGTCATATCTCAAAACTGGGTCACCAGCAGGATCAGAAACAATCATGAAGATGGGAGGTTTAAATCTTTCCTCAGCATCAATTAGATCTATTTTATCAAATTTACAAAAAGAAGGACTTCTATATGCACCGCACAGATCAGCAGGAAGAATGCCCACTGAAAAAGGAATGCGGTTTTTTGTTGATGGATTATTGGAATTTGGAAGGATTTCTAAAGTAGATAAAGAAAGTATTAAACAGCAGTGTATAACTAAGGGCAAATCTTATGAGGAGGTTCTTGATGTTGCCTCTAAGGCTATTTCAGGGTTATCAAGCTATGCTGGAATAGTTATCGCCCCAAAATTTCAAAAAAACTTAAAGCATGTTGAGTTTATAAGATTAAATAGTAGTCAACTAATGCTTATACTTGCTTATGAGAATGGTGAAGTAGAAAATCGGATTATTGAAGATAATGGAAAATATAATAGTACACTATTAATACAGGCCTCAAACTATCTTACATCAAAATTTACCAATAAAAATATTTCGCAAATTAAAAGATTGATACAAACAGATATAAAAAATTCACAAAATGAGCTAGAGTCAATTTCTTCAAAATTAATTCAACAAGGCATTATTGAAACTCAGCCTAATAGTAAAAATCCTTATATTTTTCTACACGGTCAATCGAATTTATTAAAAGATGAAATCGTCTCAAAAGATTTAGATCAAATTAGAAATCTTTTTGATGAAATTGAGAAAAAATCTAGTTTTGTAGATATATTAGAAACGGCAGGAAAAGCAAAAGGGGTTCAGATTTTTATTGGATCTAAAAATTTTTTGTTTAAACACTCTGGTCTTTCTATGGTAATGGCCCCATATAAAAATAATGATCAAGAAATTATAGGAGCTATTGGTGTAGTTGGGCCAACAAGACTAAACTACTCCAAAATAGTTCCTCTTGTTGATTATACATCAAAAATTATTGGAAAGGTGATTGAATAATGGTTGAAAAAAAAGAAGAAGATAACCAACAAGAAGAAATTAAAGAACCTGATCCTGAGAATATTGAAAATGAAGAAAATAACAATAGTAATCAAGAAGACATTGATACAGAAGAGACAACTGAAGATGAAAATTCAGAAGAAGACAGCTTAGAAAAGGAAATTGAAACACTAAAAGAAGAAAAAATTCGATTACTCGCTGAAATGGAAAATCTTAGAAAAAGATTTGAACGAGAAAAAGTTGAAACAATAAAGTTTGGTAGCATAAATTTAGCAAGAGACATTCTATCTCCAGGAGACAATTTAGAAAGAGCGCTAGATGCTTTACCAGAAGATGAAAATCATCCAGAAAGTATAAAAAATCTTATCGATGGTTTAAAAATGGTGCTTAAAGAATACAAAAGTACTCTTGAAAAACATGGAGTCAAAAAAATTGAAACTTTAAATCAAAAATTTGATCATAATTTTCATCAAGCAATGATGGAAATTGAAAATAATGATGTTGAAGAAGGAACGGTAGTGCAGGAAGTCCAATCTGGCTATACAATGCATGACCGCTTACTCAGAGCAGCAATGGTTGGAGTTTCCAAAAAACCAGTCGCTAAAACAGAAGAGCCTAAAGAAGAAAAAGAAGAAGATAATCCTAAAAATGAGAGTAAAGAAAAGTCATAAAAAGCCTTAATTTGCTTGTATTTTCTAATATAAATCCCAAACATCCTTGTATTTTAAAACTTTTTTCCCATATCTAATGTAGCCAATGTTGATTGGTAAATAATTAAGTAAAGAGGATAAAAAATATGGCAAAAGTAATTGGTATTGATTTAGGTACTACAAACTCCTGCGTTGCAGTAATGGACGGTAAGGAAGCAAAAGTAATTGAAAACTCAGAGGGTGGAAGAACAACTCCTTCAATGGTAGCATTCAGTGATACAAAAGAAAAACTTGTTGGACAATCAGCTAAAAGACAAGCAGTAACTAATTCTGAAAATACTTTATTTGCCATAAAAAGATTAATCGGAAGAACATTTGAGGATGAAGCTGTTAAGTCTGACAGCGGACTAGTTCCTTATAAAATCGTAAAAGGTGACAACGGTGATGCTTGGGTAGAAGCACGTGGAGATAAATATAGTCCAAGTCAAATTAGTGCATTTATTTTACAAAAAATGAAAGAGACTGCAGAGTCTTATTTGGGAGACACTGTTACACAAGCAGTTATAACCGTACCTGCATATTTTAATGACGCGCAAAGACAAGCAACAAAAGATGCTGGAAAAATAGCTGGACTAGAAGTCTTAAGAATTATTAACGAGCCTACTGCTGCAGCTTTAGCATATGGTTTAGATAAAAAGAAAACAGGTACAGTTGCTGTTTACGATCTTGGTGGAGGTACATTTGATATTTCTATCTTAGAAATTGGTGACGGTGTTTTTGAAGTTAAATCAACCAATGGTGATACGCATCTTGGTGGTGAAGATTTTGACCTTAAAATCATTGATTATCTTGCAGATGAATTCAAAAAAGATAATGGTATTGATTTACGTTCAGATAAACTTGCCCTTCAACGTTTGAAAGAGGCTGCTGAGAAAGCAAAAATTGAGTTATCAAGTTCAACTGAAACAGAAGTTAACTTACCATTCATAACAGCTGATCAATCCGGCCCTAAACATTTAACGATTAAATTATCTAGAGCAAAACTTGAGGCTATCGTAGGCGAGCTTTTAAACCAAAGTTTAAAGCCTTGTGAAATGGCACTCAAAGATGCTGGATTACAAGCTGCTGAAATTGATGATGTTATTTTGGTTGGTGGTATGACAAGAATGCCTAAAGTAACGGAGATAGTAAAAAACTTTTTTGGTAAAGAGCCTAATAAAGGTGTTAACCCCGATGAGGTTGTTGCATCTGGTGCTGCTATTCAAGCAGGCGTATTACAAGGTGATGTCAAAGATGTATTATTACTTGATGTCACACCTTTATCACTAGGCATTGAAACACTTGGCGGTGTATTTACAAAACTGATTGATAAAAACACAACTATCCCAACAAAGAAGAGCCAGGTATTTTCTACCGCTGAAGATAATCAGAGTGCAGTAACAATTAGAGTATTTCAAGGTGAAAGAGAAATGGCTGCTGATAATAAACTATTAGGTCAGTTTGATTTAGTAGGTATTCCACCTGCCGCAAGAGGAATGCCTCAAATTGAAGTAACTTTTGATATTGATGCAAATGGTATTGTAAACGTTTCGGCTAAAGACAAATCAACTGGCAAAGAACAACAAATCAAGATCCAGGCTTCTGGCGGATTATCAGATGAAGAGATTGAAAAAATGGTCAAAGAGGCAGAAGAAAATGCTGAGGCTGATAAAAAGAAAAGAGAAGCCGTTGATACTAGAAACCATGCTGATAGTTTAATTAATGAAACTGAAAAGAATTTAAAAGAGCACGGAGATAAAATTCCTGAAGCTGATAGAAATAAAATCACAGAGGACATTGAAGAGCTTAAGAAAGTAAAAGACGGTGAAGATTTAGAAGCTATAAAATCTAAAACTGAAGCACTTGTTCAGTCATCTCTTAAAATGGGTGAAGCAATTTATAAACAAAACCCTCAAGGTGCTGGACCTCAACCTGATCCATCTGGTGCTGAACCATCAGCTGATAATACAAAAGATGAAAAAGTTGTAGATGCTGAATTTGAAGAAGTAGACGAAGATAAAAAAGATTAACGCTCCATAATTTTTATAAGGAGGAGATGTGGCTGATAAAGATTTCTATGAGATACTAGGTGTTCAACGAAATGCCAGTGAAGATGAAATAAAAAAAGCTTATAGAAAACAGGCCATGAAATATCATCCTGATCGTAACAAGGATGACAAAACAGCTGAAAGAAAATTCAAAGAAGCAGCTGCTGCTTACGAAGTTCTAAAAGATTCAGAAAAAAGATCAGCTTATGATCAATATGGACATGACGCTTTCAAACAAGGTGGAATGGGTGGAGCTCAAGGCTTTGGAGATTTTGCAGGGGGCTTTTCTGATATCTTTGAAGAGTTCTTTGGTGGGGGTTTTGGAGGACAATCATCAAGAAGACGAGGACCACAAAGAGGAAGTGATCTTCGTTATAATATGTCCGTTTCACTATTCGAAGCTTTCACTGGAAAGAAACCACAAATAAGAATACCTACATACGTTGGCTGTGATGCTTGTGCAGCAACTGGAAGTGCAGATAAATCTGGACCAAGTACTTGCTCTACTTGTGGTGGTGCAGGAAAAGTTAGATCACAACAAGGCTTCTTTTCTATTGAAAGACCATGCCCTACATGTGGCGGAGAAGGTTCAAGTATAAAAAATCCGTGTCTTAAATGTTCTGGAACTGGAAATATTAAAAAACAGAAAACAATATCAGTTACTATTCCTGCTGGTGTTGATACAGGCACTAGAATTCGAATAGCAGGTGAAGGTGAACCTGGTGAAAGAGGTGCAGGAAATGGGGATCTATATATTTTTGTTGAAGTTCAAAAGGACAAACTCTTTGAAAGAGAAGAAGAAAATTTATTTTGTGAAATACCAATTTCAATCACTACTGCTATTTTAGGTGGCGAAATAGAAGTACCAACAATAGAGGGAAAAAAAGCCAGACTTAATATTCCAGCGGGAACTCAATCTGAGACTCAATTTAGACTACGCGGCAAAGGAATGAGTATACTACGACAAAGTAGAAGGGGTGATATGTATGTGCAAGCAAACGTTGAAATACCTGTTAACCTAAATAACAAACAAAAAGATATTTTGAGAGAGTTCGAAAATGAGGGAGGAACCTCAAAAAAACACAGTCCAAAATCACAAGGTTTTTTCTCAAAATTAAAAGAAGTCTGGGAAGATTTAACTTAATTTCTTTTCAACTTACATTCACCAAAGTATAAGAAGTTTTTATGGCAAAAATTAAAATAGCAGTTGCAGGTTGTCTTGGCCGAATGGGTCAGGAAATATCAAAACAAATTTTACAAAATAAAAATTTAGAATTTGTCGGTGGTTTTGAACACAAAAAACATAAAGATATAAACAAATCCTTAAATAAAGTTTCAACTATACAGTCTTCAAAATTAGTTACAGCTAATGCAGCTCAATTAATCAAAGAAGCAAATGTTATAATTGATTTTACAACACCAGAGTCTACTTTAGATAATCTTAAAATCGCCTCTGCAAATAAAACAGCAGTTGTTATTGGTACAACAGGTATGACAGATGCACAAAAAAAGAAAGTAAAAAGTTATTCGAAAAAAATACCTATACTCATGTCTTCTAACATGAGCTTAGGTGTTAACTTACTATTTAATTTAGTAAAACAAACGGCATCAGCTTTAAAAGATACTGATTATGATATTGAAATTGCTGAGACTCATCATAAACATAAAAAAGATGCCCCTTCTGGAACTGCATTATCGTTGGGTGAGTATGCTGCTGAAGGAAGAAAAACTAAATTAAATAAATCAAAAGTTTTAGATCGCACAAAAAAACTATCAACAAGAAAAAAGGGTGACATTGGATTTTCTGTTACAAGAGGTGGTGAAATTGCAGGTGAACATACAGTAAGTTTTATTGGTACCAATGATAGAGTTGACCTAGTTCATAAAGCTAATAATCGATCAATTTTTGTAGATGGAGCCATCGAAGCAGCTATTTTTATTTCAAAAAAAAGAAATGGTTTGTTCAATATGCAGTCAATTATTTCAAATTAGTTTTAAGCGTAGCTTCTCAATAACTTTCTTTGTAGTCTTCTCATCAAATAAATTTTTTTTCTTATCAAATTGTTTTTTGGTTATTTTTTTTTCTGCGAAATCTTTTTTTAATTTTTGATAAGCCTTATCTTTTTTTAAAGCATCAAACTTTGCTTTGCGTAGCCTGTTCCCACATTCACTACCATTACACCATTTTCTTTTTGCAGTAGCTATATTTGTTATCTCAATATCACAAACTGGACATCTTCGAGGTGA
Organism: uncultured Alphaproteobacteria bacterium; assembly: GCA_902541435.1. GTDB lineage: Bacteria > Pseudomonadota > Alphaproteobacteria > HIMB59 > CACPNW01. The sequence continues at coordinate 399 of CACBQR010000016.1, read as the reverse complement.
ATTTGGGCCAAAGTAAGTTTGGGTTATCATATGACCAATAATAGAAATTAATGATGGGTGGTGGTAGTAATATTGACTTTTATTATTTTTATCAAACTCTATTGTTGGAACTGACCCACTAGTAATACGCCTAAGTTTTTGTTCAGTTCGAGATCTAATTCTTTGCAAATTTGCTTCACTTATTTTTTTATTATTCAATTCTTCTTTTTTTAGATCAAACCAATCCTTTTTAAGTTTTACAATTTTATCAGCAAAAATCTCCAAATTTCTTTCTCCATAGTTTCTAAAAAATTTTTTCGTTCCTGGCATTGGCCAAAAATATTCTTTTACCAAATTAGTAAGCACATTTTTTTTACCATTAGCTTTTTTTTCCATAGCCTCTCTAATTCGAGGAAAAAA
>CACBQR010000015.1 GCA_902541435.1 uncultured Alphaproteobacteria bacterium | reverse complement strand
GATTTTATTTTTATAGATTGTCCTCCTGCACTTGGCTTACTAACAATTAATTCTCTTGTTGCTTCTGATACTACACTTATTCCACTTCAATCAGAGTTTTTCGCCCTTGAGGGCCTTTCAGCATTAATGCAAACAATTAAATTAATTCAAAAAAACTTTAATAAAGATCTAAAAATAGAAGGAATTCTTTTAACAATGTTAGACAAAAGAAATTCATTAAGCTCACTGGTTGAAAAAGATGTTAGGCAACACTTCGGAAAACAAGTATATAAAACTACAATCCCAAGAAATGTTAAAATTTCTGAAGCCCCCAGTCATGGCAAACCAGCATTAGTATATGATACACATGCCGCTGGTTCTTTGGCATATATTGAGCTTGCAAAAGAAGTAATTTTAAATCAAAATAAAATCTATGAATAAAGAGAATAAACTAGGTATGGGCCTTGGCGCGCTTTTATCAACACCTGATGAAAGTGATAATAATAATGGGGTTCAAAAAATCAACATTTCCCAAATAGCCCCCAACCCATCACAACCAAGAAAAAACTTTAAAGAACATGATCTTAAGGAACTAGCCTCTTCCATAAAAAATCAAGGGCTAATTCAACCTATAATTGTAAAAAAAATTGACAGAGATCAATTTCAAATAATTGCAGGGGAAAGAAGATGGCGAGCTTGCCAATTAATAGGAGCACACGAAGTAGATTGTGTAATTAAAGATCTTGATCAAACAAATGTTTTAGAAGCGGCATTAATCGAAAATATTCAGAGGGAAGATTTAAATGTAATTGAAGAAGCTACTGCTTATAAAGGCTTAATTGAAATTAAAAATATCAATAATGAAACTCTAGCTAAATTAATTGGTAAAAGCGCAAGTCATGTATCTAATATTTTACGACTCTTAGAACTTGATAAAAAAATTCAGGAAATGGTAATTAACGGGGATCTATCAATGGGTCATGCAAGAGCCCTAATCGGAGTTCCTGATGCAATTAAAAAAGCAAACGAAATAGTTGAAAAAAAATTAAGCGTAAGACAAACTGAAAAAATAACGTCTGAATTTAAAAATAATAAAAAAACAAAAAGCATCAAAGATCCGAATATATTAGATTTAGAAAAAGAGCTTTCTGATAAAATAGGCCTAAAAACATCAATACAATTCAACGAAAATGGCTCATCTGGGTCGCTTACTTTATATTATTCAGACCTAAATCAACTTGATGACCTAATGAAAAGGCTTAAGAAATAGTAATTTTTTTTATATTTAAAAGAAGTCGAAGGCCTAAAATCATTGATAACGAGCCTTCTTTTCTTAAATTTGCTTCTGTTTTTGATAACAAGTTTAAAAGCAATTTCTTTTTTTTAAGATTATATTTTTTAAACAAATCATTTAAAAAATTTTTTTCTCTAAATAAATATAAGGGTATTTTTTTTGTAAACTCTATTTGACTATCACTATCAATTATCATCTGGGAAAAAAATTTACAGTAATAATATAATTCATTTACATCAGAGTTTGATACAATTTTTTTTCTATACTCCTCAACTATTTCATTGTTTTTTTTTAATACCTTAAAAAACAACCTTTCTTTTCCTTCGCTGTCTAAATTTATTATTTTTTTAATGTTATCAAAATTAATTTCTTCATCTCCAAAATCCAATATTTTGTCCAGAGTATTTCTAATGAATAAATATTTATTATCTAATTTTTCTATTAAAATCCAATAAAGGTCTTTGTGTATGTTTATATTATTAATTTCTAAAAAATTATTAAGAACTTTGATCTTTGAATTTTTATCTAACTCATAACAATCAATTAAATATGCATCATCAGCTCTAATTAAACTATTTTTCGTTGTTTTTATTTTAGCTGAGTTTTGTTGAACAAAAATAAAAATCCCATCCTCTTTTCTTATTTTATTTAAATTAATTTTATCAACACCTTTGCAATTTTTTCCTAAAAACAGACTCTTATTTTCAAATAATCCTCCATTACTTTTAAAATCCTCAATAGTGTCAATTCTAGAAACAGATACGTTTTCTATTTTTTTGTATTTCTTTAAAATTTTATCTGAAACACAATCCATAAGCGTTGTTTCATTGCCACTAATAAAATAAATTTTTTTATCTGGAATAAATGTTGGGTTCAGCAAGATGCTTAAAGGATCAATTTTCATGCACAAATATTTAATTCGATATTTGAAAGATTGGCAATAAACTTATTCAAGTTATCACTAACTGATAACTCATATTTTTTCTCTAAAGATGCATCAGTTCCATAGTTATATCCAGATGATTTTGGGTTAATTGAAAATGTAGATAATATCTCTTGATTGTATACAACACAATTCAAAGAGATAGATTCAAGAGAATAATAAAACCTTAATTCATAAGAAAGGTTCGATATCGCTTGGTTGGTCTCGACAGATCTTTTGATTTGCTTTTCATCAATTCTAATTGTTAAGTTAAAATCATCATTAACACTCTTTCCAAATAAGTTTGCAGCATATGATTTTACATATGGTAAATCTGCACCAGATATTAAAATGTTTGTCTTTTGATATATGGGGTTAAGCGAACTCTTTTCATCTTCGTATACAAAATCAAAATTGCCACAAGAAACAATAAATAAAATCAAAAAAAGTATAAAAAATTTTTTCACGAGGTTACTAAATTTACAATTTTGCCTGGCACATATATTTCTCTGCTCACTTTTTTTCCTTGTAAATTTTTCTTTATTTTTTCATTTTTCATTACCATTTCAATAACTTCATTTTTTTTTAACAAGTCATCAATATCAATTACTTCTTTGGTTTTACCATTTATTTGAATAGCGATTTTTAATTTATCCTTTCTTTTTACATTTTCAATTGGCCATGTTTCATCTATGCATAAGGTAGTATTTCCAATCTTAAACCAAATTTCTTCACTAATGTGTGGCACAAATGGTTGTAAAATTAGAGATAACTTTCTCAAAGACCACTCGAAATCTTCTTTAGATAGTTTATTACTAATTAAACAGCTATTTAGAACATTTACAAATTCGTATATTTTCGCAACTGATTTATTAAATTGAAATGACTCAATATTTTCAGTGACCTCATTAACGATTTTTTTTAATTGTTCTATAGCTTCTTTGTTTTGTGATCCAACTGATTGGTAATTCTCAAATCTATCAACAAGTTCGTATAATTTATTTATAAATTTTGATGAAGCTGTTATGCCTGTGTTCGTCCATTGTAAATCTCTTTCAGGCGGGCTGTCAGATAACATGAACCACCTAGCTGTGTCTGCACCATAAGTGTCTATAATGTCATTTGGATCAACAACATTTTTCTTTGACTTACTCATTTTTTCAATTTTACCTAAACTTACCTCTATTCCATTATTATCTTTTAAGACCCCATCTAAATTCTCCACATCTTTAGGTTCAATCCAAGCACCGTTTTTATTTTTATAAGTAACATGGGTAACCATTCCTTGTGTAAAAAGACCACTAAAGGGCTCATCTAGATTAAAGTAATTCAAGTCCCTTAACGCCTTAGTAAAAAACCTTGAATATAGAAGGTGTAGTATAGCGTGTTCAATTCCACCAATATACTGATCAACTGGAAGCCAATAATCTATATCTTTTTTTATCAAAAGGCTCGTTAAGTCTTGCATTACAATATCTGAAATAATACCAAGAAGATTCAAAAAATGTATCAAAGGTGTCGGTTTCTCTATAAGCTTTCATACCTGTATTTGGGCAGACAGTTTCTTTCCAACCTGAAATATTCTCCAACGCCGTAGAAGATTCATTAAACTTTTCTATTTCTGGAAGTTTAACAGGTAGAGCACTATCCTCTACCGCTAACACTTCACCATCTTCTCTATAAATTATTGGAATTGGGCATCCCCAAAATCTCTGTCTTGAAATACCCCAATCTCTTAACTTATAATTAGTTTTTCTTTGTCCAATTTTTTTATTTTCTATTTCTTTAATAATTTTCTCTTTTGCTACGTCTACTTCCAAACCATTGAGAAAATAAGAATTAATCATTTTTCCATCATTAATAAATGCTTTTTTTTCAATTTTAAAAACATCCTCTGATATGTTAGGAGGCTTAACAACTGGAATTACATCAAGACCATATTCTCTTGCAAAATCTAAATCACGTTGATCATGAGCAGGACATCCAAAGATAGCACCTAGGCCGTATTCCTTCAAAACAAAGTTTGCTACAAAAATTGGTATTTTTTTTTCATTTATAAATGGGTGATTTGCTAATAGACCAGTATCAAATCCTTTCTTTGTTTTTTCAGGATTTAGGTTTTTGCATCCATCTATAAATTTTTTTAAACTATTATTTTCTTTCGATATTTCAATACTCAATTTGTGATCAACAGAGAGTGCTAAAAAAGTTGCTCCAAAAATTGTATCAGGCCTGGTAGTAAATACAGTTATATCTAAGTCTTTGTTAGAAATTTTAAAATCTATCTCTGCACCTAGAGATTTGCCAATCCAGTTTGATTGCATTATTTTTACCTTATTTGGCCAGTTATTTAGTTTTTTCAAATCACTTAATAGCTCTTCAGAATATTTGCTAATTTTTAAAAACCATTGGGATAATTTCTTTTTTTCAATCAAGGCACCAGATCTCCAGCCTTTTCCGTCGATTACTTGTTCATTTGCAAGTACAGTTTTGTCAACCGGATCCCAATTTACCTCTGCTTCTTTTTTATAAGCTAATCCAGAGTTAAACATATCTATAAAAAATTTTTGTTCATGTTTGTAATATTCTGGATGGCAAGTTGCAATTTCTCTATCCCAATCTAGAGACAAACCCATTTGTAACAATTGGCTTTTCATGGTTTTAATATTTTGATACGTCCAACTTTCTGGATGTTTCTTTTCATTTAGCGCAGCATTCTCAGCTGGAAGACCGAATGCATCCCATCCCATTGGGTGAAGTACATTAAAGCCCCTCATTCGTTTAAAGCGAGCAACTACATCACCCAAAGTATAGTTTCTTACATGACCCATGTGTATTTTACCTGATGGGTAAGGAAACATCTCTAAAACATAGTATTTTTTTTTGTCTTTATCTTTTTTAGTTTGAAAAATTTTATTATCAGACCATACATTCTGCCATTTTTTTTCAACTACTTTATGATTGTATCTCGATGACACTTTTAGCTTGACTGTAATTTTAATTTTTTTGCTTTATTTAAAATAGCGTTTTCAATTTTAATATTATTTTCTTTATTAATATTTTTATTCACCCACATTTGATCTTTAAATTTTTGACAAAAGGAAGTTACTTTTAAGTTTTCAGTATTAAGATCTTTGCCAGATATAAATATATTTAATTTGCACCTTTCATTTTGATTATCTGTGGTCGAATACCAATCAGTAATTATGGTGCCTCCAATTGGATCAGCAGAGCTTAGCGGCATGAAATCAACTGTTTCTAATGCCCCTCTCCATAAGAAAACATTAACAGGCATGCTTATTGATGCTGAGGAACTTTCATTACCTCCTCCACCTAAAATTCCACCAACAGACAAACCGCCACTTCCTAACAAACCACCACCACTTTGAAGTCTTGTTTCTGCATCTCTTAGGGCTACGTCCATATCAACACCTGAGTTGAAAAGCGTTCCTGATCTATTGATTATTTCAGTTTTGGTTTGAGCTTTAGACCACAACTCTTCCATTTCCTCTTCAGTTTTATTACTATTACAAGAGTATATAAAGATAAGTGTTAAAAATAGAACTGTTTTGATAATAAACATATTCTATAATTATTGTATTGAGAACTAAATGTAAAACATAAAAAAAACGGCACTAATTAAAGTGCCGTTTTCAAAGATATTAAATCTTTAATTAAAATGCCATGTTAGCACCGATGTACCATGCAGATCCATCATCAGTTCCACCACCTTCGTCAGCAGACTCGGTAGATGTGTAACCTAGTATTGCGGTTACACCTGATGCAACAGCATATGAAATACTTGCTGAAGTAACTTCTTGAGAGTCATCAGATCCAGCAGTAGTACTTCCTATTGCGTGATCATCAGCTTCACCTGAAGCAATACCAACATTAAATGTTAGATCACCAGTTACATATTTTACACCAGCTTTAACAACATCAGCAGTATATTCATCTGAACCGTTGTCAGATACACCAGCTACTGAACCGTCAGCAAATCCAACAGCAACTGTTAAATCACCTGTTACAGCACTTAAACCAACATGCATACCACCTGTATCATCGTTAGCAGCAGTACCAGTTGTTGTTCCATCAACTTCTGAATAACCAGCACCAATTGTTAGGGCTGTATCACCTAGATCAGTTACGTATGTAGCACCAATCGCAGCGTGACCATCAGTTCTGTAAGTAGATGTACCAGCAGCACCGTTATCAGTTGAAAGTGAGAAAGACATTTTAAGACCATCTGCTAAGAAATCAGAAGCAGTGTGGTACTCAAGTCCTAGTACAGTTGATCCAGTCATGAAATCAAGACCAGTTGGAGCCATGTTAGTTGATGTATTAGCTACACCCTCAGCACCAGCCGAACTAGGTATTGATACAGCATGTGATCCAGATGCGTTACCAGCGTTGATTACGTCTAACTTAGACCCATCAGTGAATGCTAATGTAAATCCAGCATCATAGTCTTCTTTAGTGTTTTCATCCATTACTTTAAAGCTAGATGAAATAGTCATACCACCATCAGTAGTTTCAGATAATGAAACAGTAAAGTTATTGTCATTAATCTGAGCATTAGTGTCAGTTCCACCATTTGGTGAATCAAACTCCATACCAGTTTGGTGGTTACCACTCATAGTAGCTGTTACAGCTTCAGCAACTGAAGCAGCACCTAGCGTAGAAACTAGAGCAGTTCCCATTAATAGTTCTTTTTTCATAATTACTCCTTTTGAGTTAATGAATATTCATTAAATACAAGCAACAAACTTGTATTGAGAAAGTTAATATTTAAAAATTGAATAAATTACAAAAAAAGCATAATGATTTATTAAATTTTTTGAACCAATGTTGTTTTTTTACAACAATATAAATTATGTTTAATACTAAAAAATATAATGAAATTAAGAATTTATTAAAAAAATCAAGTAATTCTACCGAAATTATTGCTATATCAAAAAACCACTCTCAAGATAGTGTCCTAGAGGCAATAAATTCCGGAGTTTACATATTTGGAGAAAATCGGGTTCAAGAGGCAAAAGACAAATTTGACATAATTAAAAAAAACAACCCCAAAATAGAACTACATCTAACAGGCCCACTGCAGTCTAACAAAGTGAAATCCGCGATCCCATTGTTTGATGTTTTTCACACATTAGATAGAGAAAAAATTGCAAGAGAGTTTGCAAAGCATTTACACCTACTTGAAAACAAAAAAATTTTCCTTCAAATCAATACTGGAAAAGAAAAAACAAAAAGTGGTATTTTTCCAGAAGACACAAAAGACTTTTTATTTTTTTTAAAAAATGAAATGAAACTATCTATTTATGGCTTAATGTGTATACCGCCAATTGATGAAGATCCAAAGTACCACTTTGCCAAACTAAAGTTTCTAGCAAATGACAACAAAATCAATAAATTAAGTATTGGTATGAGTGGTGATTATGAGTTAGCATTAGAATTTAAACCTACATATATTAGACTTGGAACTATTTTATTTGGAAGAAGATAATGAGAAGTAGGCTAAATATTTATTCAAACAACAGTATTAATAGTTTTATGAAATCTTTTTTGGTCCATTATGATCTAATTTTAAATAGATTAGAATCAATAGATTATAAAATTGAAAACAAACATGCTAACATTATTATAATTAACAATAAAAAAAATTTTAACCTGGTTAATTTTAATGCCTTAAATGATAATTATTTAATAATCTCTAGTTTAAAACTCAACAATATAAATTTACAAAAAAATATTAATATAATAGACACACCTGTTCCAATAAATCATTTGAAAAATAAAATTGAGAACTTTGTTCAAAATATAAAAATTCAATTTCATGACATATCAATTGATAACGAGAAACTTATAAACCTAACTAATGATTCGTTTTGTTATTTGACCAAGGTTGAACTTGAAATATTAACATATTTAATTAGAGAAAAAGAAACAAGCAAAAACTTTATTAAACAAAATATCCTTAATATTAAAACCAATATCGAAACAAATTCTCTTGAAAGTCATCTAACAAGAATTAGAAAAAAAATGAATAAAGTTAAAACAACTGTTAAAATACAAACAAAAAGTGAAAAATTATTAATTACTATTTAATTTAAGAATTTTGGGTTTATGAGCTTAAAAAAGTCCCTATCAAAATTTTCATTATAACTATGGTTATAAATCGATAACTTAAGAAACTCATCATTAAAGATTACCTCAACCGCCCTCAATATTAGAGGATTGTTTTCAAAATATACTCTAATAAGAAAACTCCTGTCATCGTTATCAACTCCCTTTTTTTCAAGAATTAATTCATTATTTTTTATCTCAACTATTCCATCTTCAAAAAAAATTGGATTTCTAAAAACGTCGTAGAAGAACCAAGCATTTGTATTTTTGGGATTGAAAAATTCATCCTCCTCAAGTTCATAATTATAGTACATAGCTTTATCCTCGTCTAAAATTATCAAAATTTTTGTAGGTGAAAAATATTCTGCTCTAACTCTTTTATTTCCTATATATACTTTGCCTTCACTCAAATTTGCCCCATCATTTTGTAAAAATGAAGCAGAAAAATATTTTAGTGAATTCAAATGATTCAAAACTTCATGTTTACTATTTTTTGAAAAAACAACTTCAGAAAAAGATAAGAAAAAAATTATTAATAATAAATTAAATAAATATTTTTCATTTTTTAAGAACATGTCTTTTACCCGCATTATTTGCTTCACTTATGATGCCATCTTCTTCCATCTTTTCAATTATTCTTGCAGCCCTATTATATCCAATTTGAAGATATCTTTGAATATAACTTGTTGAAACTTTTTGTTGTTTAACGACTATGTCAACAGCTCTACCATAAAGGTCATCATTATTAGCTGAAATTAAATCATTCATAGAACCTGAAGTTAATTCTTCTTCAGATAAAGATATTTCTTTTTTATAATCAAAAGTAGCCTGTTTTTTTATGTGAGTTACAACCCTATCAACTTCAGATTCTGAAACAAATCCTCCGTGCAATCTTTTTATTACACCACCATTCTCCAAGAATAACATATCTCCACTTCCTAATAATTGTTCTGCACCCATTTCGTTTAATATTGTTCTACTATCAAATTTGCTAGATACTTTATAACTTATACGACTCGGAAAATTTGCTTTTATTGTTCCTGTAATTACGTCAACACTAGGTCTTTGTGTGGCTGTAATCAAATGTATTCCAGAAGCTCGGGCCATTTGGGCTAATCTTTGAACTAGAGATTCAACTTCTTTACCAGCTACCATCATTAAGTCTGCCATTTCATCAATTACAACAACAATAAAAGGCATTTTTTCAAGAAGAATTTCTTGTTTTTCAATTATTGGCATTCTACTATCTTCATCTATTCCAGTCTGGACTTCTCTATACAACTTTCTTCCAGATGAAATTGTTTTGATAACTTTATCATTATATGAATCTATATTTTTAACATTTAAGGAGCTCATTAATTTATATCTATTTTCCATTTCTCTTACTACCCACTTAAGTGCAAAAACTGCCTTCTTTGGATCTGTAACAACGGGTGTTAATAAGTGGGGAATATCTTCATAAATACTAAGCTCTAACATCTTAGGATCAATTAAAATTAATTTACACTCATTAGGTTTAAATTTGTAAAGAATACTTAAAATCATCGTATTAATCCCAACAGATTTTCCTGAGCCGGTTGTGCCAGCAATCAATAAATGTGGCATTCGATCTAAATTTGCAAAAATACTTTTACCTGATATATCTTTACCAAGTGCAAGTGTAAGAGATTCATCTTCAATTTCAAATTCAACCTCCTCTATTAAATCACCAAACAAAACATCATCTCTTTTAGTATTTGGAATTTCTATGCCTAAACTAGTCTTACCAGGCTGAGTCGAAATCCGAGCAGATATTGATGACATTGCTCTAGCAATATCATCTGCCAAACCTATTACTTTGCTAGATTTGATACCTGCATTTGGTACAAACTCAAATAAAGTTACAATTGGACCACTGCTAAAACCAATTATTTTTCCTTCCACTCCATATTCTGAAAGTGTCTTTTCTAATTTTAAAGCTGCATCAGAATTAATTTTATCTACTTCTTTATTTTTATTATTTTTAAAGTTTGATTTTGAAAGTAGATCTTTTGATGGAAGCTTGAATCTAAAATCATCTAGTTCTTGTTGTTTTTCAGGTTTAGATTTTTTTGTACTATTTCTTATTAGGTTAACATAATTCTTCTTCTTTATTGTAGGCTCACTCTTAAAAGTTTTTTTTATGGTTTTTTTTCTAAATTTTAGATACTTTAATAAATTTAGAACAGAAAATAAAATTTTAAAATATTTGAATACTTTAAAAAAATAAATAGTTCTGCTTAATAAAGAAATATTTAACTTAAAAGATATAAGTAACAATAGAGTACCAAATGTAAAAAGTAAAAAATTTATTATAAAATAGACAAAAATATTTTCCAAAAAATTTAGATTAATATTTTTTGATAAATCTAATACAAACTGGGAAATTAATCCTCTTTCTAAATAACTAAAGTCAATTGATTGTAATGAAACATTAACAAATATTATGCCAAATAGATTTGATATGAATCTTAATATTATTCGCTTATTTATTATGCCTAAAAAAACTTTGCCACCCTCTATAGTTATAAAAAAAGCCAAGATATAACTAAGCGTACCAATAAATATTATTGAATAACTTGATAAATATACTCCAAAAAAACCAAAAATATTATTAATTTTATTACCATTTAAACTATAATTTAATTGACTAAATCCAGGATCAGTTCCAGAGTATGAATAAAGACTAATAATATAAATGATGCCAAATCCAAATAAAGTTATGCCTAGAAAAAAATTAATAATAAAATTTCGAAATGAACCATACTTGAACATATAGTTAGATTGTAATACATTTAGATTATGGTAATTCGAAGAAAATTATGAAAGAAATTCAATCAAAAATCAATATAATAGGAGGAGGTCTTATTGGGGCTTTTACAGCATATGCACTTTCCAAACTTGGTAATAAAGTAGTAGTTTTAGAGCAAAATGATAAATTTAATCATAAAAATATTGTAGACAAGAGAACAACAGCAATTTCAGAGGGAACAAAAAAATTTCTTGAAGAAATAAATATTTGGAATGAAATTGGTAATTATGCAGAACCAATAAAGAATATTCAGATAATAGATAGAAATCAATCAAACAAAATTTATTTTGACAACCAAAGAAGAAAATCCAATCTTGGATATATAGTTAAAAACGAGTTTATACTTGATTGCTTGTATAAAAAATTACAAAAACAACAAAATGTAGAAATTTTTAACAATGTTTCCGTTAAAGATATTTTTTATCAAGGCAACAGAATCTTAACTAAGCAAAATAATTTCTATGTTAATACAAATATTCTATTTGCGTGTGATGGAAAAAACAGCTTTATAAGAAAAATTTTAAAAACACCAATTTATAGAAAAGACTATAAAAAAAAAGCAATTGTAATTAATTTTTATCACTCCAAGAATCACAATAACACTGCTTTCGAGTTCTTTTTTAAAAACGGACCTCTTGCAATTTTACCAATGCAAAAAAATAAAAATCAATTTCAAAGTTCTATAGTTTGGACAAACACTAATAAATTTATAAACTCTTTATTAACCTTAGATGATAATGAAATTATTTCCATTCTAAATGAAAAGATACATGGAAGTGTAGGTGAGATAAAAAAAATAATTACCAAACAAACCTTTCCTTTAAAAGCTCATTTAAACTCTAAATTTTTTGAAAATAGAATTATTTATTTAGGTGACTCAGCTCACTCATTTCACCCAATCGCAGGACAAGGGTGGAATTTAGGCATGCAAGATGTAGAAAGTGTATATAATCTAGTAAAAAAATATAACTCTTTAGGTTTGGAATTGGGAGATGAAATATTTTGTAAAGAATTTCAGAAAGATAATTTTTTCAAAGCCTATAGGTTGTATCAAATTACTGATAAAGTTGATAGTGTCTTTAAATTAGACAATACATTTTTTAATTATGCAAGATTTTCAGCTATTAATTTAATAGAGAGAAGTAAAAAATTAAAAAATCAGATAAGTGATTTTGCTATGGGTATTAATTAATAGTTTTACTATTATTATCTTCAACTATCTCAAGTTCCAAAATCGAATGAAGTTTTTTATAAAAATCACTTAAATTTTTTGTTTCCAAAAGAACTTGTTTTTCAATGTCACTAAAAGGGGATATCATTGCTATAAACTTTATAATTTGATTAAAATCAATATTTTGAATTTCTTCCAAGTTTAAGTTAATTTTTTTGATTTTAATATATTGGCTATATTTATCTAAAAGATTATTTTTTTGTTTTTCATTTATAATTTTTTTATCTTCCTCAAAATCTAACATTTCAGCCTCAACCAACCTAAACTTATATTTTTTTTCTAATTCTTTCTTAACTTTAAAACAATTAGTACCCTGTAGACTAATTAAATATCGCCCATCTGTTGTTTCACTAAAACTATGAATTTTTCCAATACAACCAATATTATAGAGTTTATTTTTTTCATCAGATTGTATCATGCCTATGTACCTTTCCTTTGAAAGAGCGTAGTCAACCATCTCAATATATCTTTTTTCAAATATATTCAGAGGCAAGCTTGTGCCTGGAAAAAGGACGGCTCCGTTTAAAGGAAAAATAGGGATTTCCATGTTATGAAAACATTAATTGTGAAAGTTTTTTCCTATATTGAATAGTAATTTGATCAGTATTTCCAAGTACAGCAAAAAATTCTACCATCTTATTTTTTATACTATCTTTATTTTTTGGATAATTTTTTAGAAGCAAATCCATTCCATTTTCATATTGTTTCATTGAAAAATATTTATCTGATATTTCTAAAATTAAATCAATATTATTTGGTTCACTTTTAAGTTTGCCAAGCAACTCATTTATATTTGGTCCGGATGTATTATTTTTCACAATTTCCATTTTTTTTAAAACCTGTTTAACTTCATCCTTATTTTGTAAATCTTCTTCTAATGAACCAATGAACATCTCGACCTCTTCAAATTGTTTAAGTTCAATCAAACACTCTAAATAAAAACAAATACCTTTAATTTCGTCTGAGTTTTTAGAAATAAATTCTAGAAGAGTGTCTTTAGTTTCTTCAAATTTATTTTCAGCCATAGCTCTTTCTATTTCATTATAAAATTTAGTGAAGTCTTCATTAATTTTAGACCCTAAACACTTTTCAATAAATTCAATAATTTGGCCTTCAGGAATAACGCCCTGAAATGCATTAACAATTTGTTTATCTTTGAAAGCGTAGACAGTAGGAATTGATTGAATTCGTAATTGCGCAGCAATTTGTTGATTATCATCAATATTTATTTTTACTAAAGTGATTTTATCCCCTGATTTTGATATTATTTTCTCTAAAATTGGTGTTAATTGTTTACAAGGACCACACCAAGGAGCCCAAAAATCAACAACAATTAATTTTTTCTCACTTGCCTCAATAACCTGATCATTAAACTCTGCTTCAGTAACATCGATTATATTTGTATTTTCACTCATAAAGATTTGACTATACTATAACTATCCAAAGAAAAAATATGAATTTTTTTATTATTTTCAAGGAGGAAGTTTATAAACTCTGAAGTCTTTATACTTATAGTTGCTGTGTTAATTAGGGGGTGGAAGTTAATTAATTCACTGTTAAAAAGTTTTTCATCTAAGTAAAATTCAACAACATTATGCTTGTCGTTAAGAAGGGCAAATGGGGAGACTGATCCTGGCTTTATACCTAAAAACTGCTCTAAATATTCAGCATTTGCAAATGATAAATTCTTAGCGTCGATTGATTTAGAAAATAGCTTTAAATCAACCTTTGCATTTTCATCACAACTAAAAAGAAAAAAATTATTTTTTTTATTTTTTAAAAATAAGTTTTTTGTATGTGCCCCTTTAATCTCACCTCTTAGATTTTCAGAATCTTCAACTGTAAATAAAGGATCATGATCATGTATTTGAAAATCTTTATTTTTTATACTAAGTAATTCAAATAAATCTGTCTTTGTAAGCATAAATAATATTATATTTATTAAGAAATAAGGTATTTAAATACAATTACAAAATTAACAATGGAAAAAAAAGCAGTAGTTATAGGAAGTGGTTTTGGAGGTATTGCGATCAGTCTAAGACTAAAAAAATTAGGCTATGATACAACAATTATTGAAAAACTAGACGAGCTTGGAGGAAGAGCAAGAGTTTTTGAAGTGAATGGTTTTAAACATGATGCTGGACCAACAGTTATAACGGCACCATTTCTTTTTGATGAATTATTTAGTCTATTTGGAAAAAAAAGAGAAGATTATTTGAGTTTTGTTCCTCTTGAGCCCTGGTATAGATATTATTTTCATGATGGTAAAACTTTTGATTATTGTTCTACTATCGAAAAGACAAATAACGAAATAAGCAAATATGATAATAGAGACATCAAAGGATATTCTAAACTCTTAAATCAATCAAAAAAAATTTTTGATGTAGGGTTCACACAATTAGCTGACAAACCATTTATTTCTTTTTTTAAAATGTTAGGCGTTATTCCTAATTTAATTATTTTAAAAAGTTATTTCACAGTATCTCAACTTGTAAATAGTTATCTAAAAAATCCATATCTTAGAAAAGCATTTTCAATACACCCACTTTTAGTTGGAGGTGATCCACACACAACAACATCTATTTACGCTTTGATTCATTATTTAGAGAGAAAATGGGGCGTATTTTTTTGTATGGGTGGAACTGGTAAAATCGTATCTGAACTAAAACAATTAATGATTGATTGTGGTATTAAAATAAAAACAAATACAGAGGCAAAAGAATTTATTGTTGAAAATAATAGGATAACAAAAATATTAACAAACAATGAAGAGATTTCCAATATAGATCTGGTTGTTTGTAATGCTGATCCACCCATGGTTTACTCCAAACTTTTAAAAAAACAAAATTTAAAAAGACCTGTATTAAAAGAAAAAAACTTATTGTATTCAATGGGGCTTTTTGTTCTTTTCTTTGGTACGAAAAAACAATACCATAAAGTTGCTCATCATACTATTTGGATGACTGAAAGATTTAAATCTTTACTTCATGATATATTTAAAAATAAAATATTATCTGAAGATTTTTCTTTATATATTCATAGACCTACCGCAACTGATAAATCGTTTGCTCCAGAAGGATGTGATAGTTTTTATGTTCTTTGCCCTGTACCCAATTTACAAGGCAAAATTGATTGGGATGTCGAATCAGAAAACCTTAAAAATAAGATAGTTAAAGAATTATCACAAACAATTATGCCAGATTTAGAAAAGAGTATTACAGATGTTTTTTGGATGAACCCTAAAGATTTTAAAAATGATTACAATTCTATGCACGGAGCAGGATTTTCTATAGCCCCAATTTTTACACAGTCAGCTTGGTTTAGATATCACAACAAAGATAAAAAAATTAAAAACCTATATTTTTCAGCTGCAGGTTCTCATCCAGGGGCTGGAATACCAGGTGTTCTTTCCTCAGCTAAAGTTGTTGAAAATATCATCAAATCTGAATTAAAATAACAATGATTGATTTAGAACTAAATTCGTCGACCGACCTTAAAAGAGAAGGTAAAAGTTTTTATTGGGCAAGTTTTTTTTTACCAAAAAGTTCAAAAAAAAATGCTGGTATTCTATATTCAATTTGTAGATATTTTGATGATATTGCTGATAAGCATAGCCAAGACCAATCTAACTATCTTAAAAACTCAATTGAGGAAATTAAAAATAATAAAAACAATAAGGTAAATGTTTTTTTAAAAAAAAATAACATTAATAATGCTATTCTTATCGATTTAATTGACGGATTAATTTTGGATCAGAAGAATATTAAAATTCAAAATAAGGAGGAGCTTATAAAATACTCTTACCATGTTGCTGGTACTGTTGGTTTAATGATGTCTAAAATTATAGGAGTAAAACATAAAAAAGCATCAAAATCTGCAATTGATTTAGGTATCGGTATGCAATTAACAAATATAGCACGTGATGTTTATGAAGATTCAAAAATTAAAAGAATATATTTACCAGCTAGTTGGATACCTAATATTTCTTTAAAAGACTTAAACAATCTAAATAAATTTACTTCAGAAAATGATGAAAAAATATCAAATGCAATTCATAAAGTAATAACTTTATCAGAAAAGTTTTATGAAAATGGTTTTGCTGGTTTGAAATACATACCCCTCTCTACTAGACTGGGAATATTCATTGCGGCTAATGTTTATAGAGGTATTGGTATAAAAATAAAATCTAATAAAAAAAAATATTTGAGAGAAAGAATATATTTAAACTCATTAGAAAAATCTTTTATTACAATTAAATCACTTTTCATTTTCATATTTATTCCATTGATGAATTATAAATATCAAAAAATAAGAGATATTCTTCCAAATGAAAATTTATAAAGCTGCTATAATCGGCTTAGGCCCTAGTGGTTTAGCAGTAAATAAAATTCTTTACGGGGATAGCTATAACGAAATTATTGCATTTGAAAGTGAAGACATAAATAAAAGAGATAATTTTTTTGGTTTTTGGTTAACAGATTGGATGAAGCCTTTTGAAAAAATTATTGAAAAAAGATGGTACAAATGGACTATTGGTAACAAAAATACAGACGTAACACATAAAACTTTAGACAAACCTTATTGTGTTATTAGTTTTAAAACTTGGAAAAAATTTTGCTTAGAAACAAAAAATAAATTAGAAATTATAAATAAACAAGTTGTCCAATATTTTCCTGAACAAAATTATTTTAAAATAATCACAGCTGATGACAAAATATATTACGCTGAAAATATATATGATTCACGATCAGTAAAAGAAAAAAAAGGTGAATTGTTACAGCATTTTTTTGGAATTAATATTACCGTTGCAGATAATACTTTTAATGAAAATAAATTAACCTTGATGCACTTTACGGAAGAAAATAATGTCTTACATTTTATTTACACCCTACCATTTAGTCATAATAAAGCGCTTGTTGAATCGACGGTTTTTTCAAAAAATGTTTTTCATAGCTCCTGGTATAGAGAAAAAATAAATGATTACTTGAAGAAAAATAATATTAATAAATTTAAAGAACAGAGCTCAGAAAAAGGAGTAATCCCAATGTTTTTTGCAGGGGAGAAAAGATCAGTTTACTCTAATATCTTCAATATTGGTATTAGAGGAGGTGCATGCAAGCCCTCTACTGGATATGCCTTTTCATTTCTAATAAAACAAATCCAATTGTTAAAAAATTCAAAGAATAACTATGTAAATATCCATAATTTTTTAGAAAGAAAAATGGATAAAGTTTTTATTAATTTTTTAAAAAATAACAGAGAAAATGGAAAGTCATTTATAAAGCTCGCATCTAATCTAAATGGAAATGAATTTCAAAGTTTTATGATGGGTGAATCAAATTTACTAACTAAATTAAAAATTATAAATAGTATGCCCAAGCTTCCTTTTATAAAAGAATTATTTAAATAATATGTTAGCTGACCTTACAATTTTAAATATTATTTCTTTTTTATTAATTTTTTTCATTGGCCTTCCACATGGTTCATTTGATGGAGCAGTTGCTTCCTTAGTAGGTTTTAGTAATAGAATTCAATTTCTACAATTTATATTTTACTACCTAATTTTATTTTTTCTAGTTATTTTATTTTGGTTATATTTTCCTATTATTGCACTAACAATTTTTATTATAATGACAATTGCCCATTTTGGATTATGTGATTGGACAAATTTTAAAATAAATAAATATAAGTATTCTATAAGCTTTACTTATGGAATGACTATTATTTTCGGAATAATATTTTTTAATGAAGATCAATCTTTTTTGATATTTGAATATCTGACAAACAATAGTATTTACTCAATCCAAAAATATTTTTTCATTCCATATTTTTTAACATTATTATCTATAATATATTTTATTTATCTCTCCTTTTTCGAAAAGAAATTACGAAAAGGAATTATTGAGATTCTATTTCTTTTATTAATTTTTTATTTTTTTGATCCATTACTAAGCTTTGCAATATATTTCTGTTTTTTTCACACTTACAAACATTTAAAACATCTAATTAAAAATATTTATTTAAATTTAAAAAACAAATACTTTGTTATTTACTCCACGATAATTTTTACAGTAATTTCGTGGATTGGAGGTTTAGTAATTGTTTACTATTTAGTTCAAAATTTATCGTTATATGAGTCGATATTAAAAGTAGTTTTTATTGGACTTGCTGCCTTAACCCTTCCTCATATGCTGCTTGTTGATGTTGTTTACAGAAGAAGATTTCAATAAATCATTTTCTCAAATATTGACTTATAAATTCAAAATGGTAATTGTGTAGCTGAAGCGGGCGTAGCTCAGGGGTAGAGCGCAACCTTGCCAAGGTTGAAGTCGAGGGTTCGAATCCCTTCGCCCGCTCCAAAAATTAGCCGTTTTCTCCGATCAAGTTTTTAGATAGCACCTCAGAGTCGAGCGTGTGTCGATAATCACTTTCAGAAAGAGAGTGAAAATGGCGTATATTAAAAAACGTAAACATAAATTTTCAACAACCAATGAGATTGTTTATTATTTTTTATTCAGCAGTTTAATTAATAATTTTGCATATTCTCTGGCATCATCTATGGCTTTATGCGTATGTTTTGTATTATCATGCAATTCTAGAGAGTAATCATCTCTACCTATGTCTTTATAATCTTTTTGTAGCACAGCAGCAGCATAGGATTTGATATCAAAGGCTGCTTGTCCATTCTTATCAAAAAAAGGCATAGAGAAAGGAATTTTTTCTAATCGTTCTGTAAGAAAAGTTTGAATATACCAATTGATCCACATAAAATCTAATGGAGCTGGATGAGCAGCCATAACTCGTGGGGTTGGTAACGTGAGAAGCCAATCACCAAATTTATTCATTCCTTCTTTGGGTGAGACTTGATTATGCTGAGTATGTTTTAAAGCTTCTGGCGCTTCTGTTGTAAACCAATGCATAGTAGCGGGGTGAGGTTTGGCATTTTCTAGTGGCAAGAAATTAATTTCACATTCTCCAAAATTTTCTCCTTCTTTATTAACGGCTACAGCACCAAGGCTTATCATAGAATGTGTTCCTGGAATAGGTCCGTCCGCTTCTATGTCACACACAACATAAGTAGTCATAGTTGAATTATTACCACCAACCAAGGAGATTGTTAAGATTTTCTATTTTACTTTCTAGATTTTGTATATCTACTGTTTATTATTTATTTTATCAGAGTATTATTTTTTTAATTTATGAAAAATATTTTCTACTACGCTCTTTTTTTAGTTGGGTTCGTTATTTTCATGAATTATCCAGAAATATATGATTACCTAAGTGGTAATGCTCAAAAAAATGAAACAGTAACAAAGTTAGAAATGGCAAAATTGCAGATTAATAAATACGATTCATATAAAAATTATTTTTGTGATGAAGATTATACTTTAAAAGATCTTTGCAAAAGCACCTTCCCTTATTCTTTTGAAGGTGAAAAGGTTTGCGATAAGGAAGATTTTACTGAAAATTTATTATTTAAAGCAGAATTTAAAAATTTTAGTCAAGGTCTAGATAAAAGCCCAGAAAGTTGCTCAGTTTTAAAGGTTGAATTTGATAAAGAAATTCAATTTTGGGAAGATTATATATTTAAATTTAAAGATATAATTTCTAATCAATGACGATAACAACTAAAGATAGCATACTTAAAAAATGGTACGAAGCTAACGGACAAGAATCCATGTTTGGTTATGATAATTTAGAATTTAAAACTATTAATCACCCAACAGCTCATAGGTTTGTGCATCTGTGCAACGAATTTAAATTAAAAATGACAAAGAAATCATTAATAGTTTCAATTCCAGTAACAGAAATTACGCATCTTGAACCACTCGGTACTATTACTGCACACAGCACAGCATCAGATCGCCATCTTAGTTATATTTCACTGAAATAAATTTAAAAAATTTTCATCAGAATATTTAAAATCATTGTGCATCTGTGCAAAGGCATAAAATTTTCTATAAAAATCAACGTAATATTTCTGCACACGTTTATTTTTATACTGTCGAAGCTGTGTGCGTGTGTGCTAGAAATAAATCATGAAATATATTTCATCAAGAAAAACGCAAGGTTAACCATCTAATAATCTAAGTACCTAAGGGCCATGCCTATAATGGCCTTTAGATTCAAGAATTTGAATCGTGAATCAGTTTAAATTTTTTTCTGAATCTTGAATCAAAAAAATAGAATTGATTCATTGTGAATCAAATATGAGAATCTTTTTATTCTGTGTCGATCGAGTGTCGATAATTTATCTACTATCCCAACTAATCTCATGATAGAATTAACCTTAGAAAGTGAGAACTAGCTTACGGAAAAAATAATCAACGGCGTAGCTCAGGGGTAGAGCGCAACCTTGCCAAGGTTGAAGTCGAGGGTTCGAATCCCTTCGCCCGCTCCAATTAATTTCCCAAAAAAATAATTTTTTTCTTTTTTAGTCTTTTTACGTCCCACATATGTCCCACTTAGAACGCTTTGGGGGAAAGCTGGTGACACTTTATATATAAAATGACACAACGCATCAATCTTATAAAAAAATTATACCTAATTTTGTTACCAGATATAAACTTTTAAAAATACTAATTAAATTTATTAAAAAAAATAAATATTTAAATTTGTAATATTAAATTAAAATTATTTTTCTAAATATTTTTTAGTGTTTAAAAATATTTTTTTGGCTTCATATCCTAAATCTGGAAATACTTGGCTTAGATCAATAATTCTTTCCTCACTACAACAAAACAATATTATCAATATAAAAGATTTATCAAAAATAAGATTGTTATCAGATAAAATGAACTTCACTTCATTTAAAAATAAGATTTATGATAAAAAAGGATTGATAGATTATGATTGGATGTCAAAAAACCTTATTTTATGTCAGAAAAAACTTAATGAAAAAACTAAATATAATTTTTTTTTTAAAACTCATAGTGTGAGGCACAAAAGTTTTACAAATAAAACTGTAAATGCAGGTTTTGTTTATATTGTCCGAGATCCTAGAGATATAGTTGTATCATTAAGTAATTTTACAGGAATAAATTTGGATGAAGCTATAAATCAAATTGTTTTTAATAAACAACTAATGACGAATGCAAATGGTGCTAGAGAATTGGTTTCCAATTGGGATTTAAATATTAAATCTTGGTTAGAATACAAAAGTGTCCCAAGTTTATTTATTAGATATGAAGATCTATTATTTAAATCAAATAACACAATATTAAAAATTATTACTTTTATAAATATAATTACGAATAAAAATATTTTAAATAATAAAAAAAATATTGATGAAATTGCAAAAAATACCAACTTTAAAACATTACAATTTCAAGAAGCCTTAAATGGTTTTGATGAAGCATCTAAGCATTCAAAATTTTTTAGATCAGGAACATCTAATCAATGGAAAGATATATTATCTAATTCACAAGTTAAGCTTATTGAGAAAAATCTCAAATCATTAATGAAGTATTTTAATTATATTTAGAGGATAATGGCGGAGAGAGTGAGATTCGAATTCACGAACGGGTTGCCCCGTTGCCGGTTTTCAAGACCGGTGCTTTCAACCGCTCAACCATCTCATTTTCGCGTCCCACTTACGTCCCACTTGATTTAAAATTTCTAAGCTGCGATAGAATATTTATTAAGAAAATCAATAACTCAATCGTACTTTGCAACCTTGCCAAGGTTGAAGTCGAGGGTTCGAATCCCTTCACCCTCTCCAAAATATACGCCAAATATCTAATCTCGCAGAATTAGAGAAGAGGATTTATCGACTCTACATTGACAGTTTTGCTTATTTTTTTTTAGAAAAAAAGAAAGGAATAGCTGTTATTTATCCTCATATACTTGTATCGCATGTTAGGTTTTATTTTAATTCAAGTTTAAATGAGTGGTAGTGTGGATCTCATGGTAACAAAGTAAAGTTAATAAATTTCAAATTACATATTTTATTTTCTAAATACTAAAATAAATTATTAATTTAAAATTCAAAAGTTGTAAATATATTTAAAATTAAATGACCCAAGGTGAAATTAATAAAATTAATAGATTTGGTAATACAACTAACTCACTATTATTTGAAAAAGCAAATATAAATTATGTTTCAATACCCAAAGTAGCTAATACATCTATAAAAATAGCTATAGTAAAATCTTTAAAAATTTTAAACCCTGAAGATCAAAATTTTATTGATCAAAATCCAAACTTAATCCACAAAGTTTTGAAATTTCATTTTAATAATAAAATTCAAATTTTTTCTAAAGATAATTCAAAAGTTGAATTTGCACTAATTAGAAATCCAATTGATAGACTTGTTTCCTTTTATTTTGATAAAATAATTGGTAATGGTTGGAATCAAAGAGTTAAAAATAAAATATTTCCATACTTTGGTTTCAGACCTGATATGAGTCTAGAAGATTTAATCTCAAAGGTTTGTGAAATTCCAGATCAATTATCAGAAATTCATTTTAGATCTCAATCTAGAATCATAAAACAATCACAGATTTATAATAATATAGATATTTTTCATATTGATAATTTTCATTTATTTGAGTCTTACTTGTCTGATCTTTTTAAAAAAAAATTTGAAATTAAATTAAAAAATATTGAAACTTTTCAAAAATCAAATAAGGATTTATTCAAAATCAGTGCACCTTCAATGAAAAAATTATCCTTAAGATTTGAAAATGATTTCAACCTTTTGGAAAAGTTTAAAAAAAACTAAACAAAGTGGATTCTTATATAAAAGTTTTGCTAAACCAAATCTATATATTATGAATCATATAGATGTTATATGTATCCTGAGTAATGATAAAATACTTTCTCGAATCTCTTGTCATTAAACAAATATTTTTTATCTATTAATCTAAACACAAGATAATTAATTTATATTCTTCATTCACAACCCATCTAAAGTTTGAATTAAATTACAGGATAAAATAAGATACAGTTTTTTTAAGAATATAAGTGTCAGTATTATACTGATAACCTTACCAAAGTTAAAGTTGAGGTTTAAAATCCCTATTATTAATTCAAACTCAGGCTTTTTTCTCATTAAATATTAATAAAAAAATAACTTATAATTAGAACAAAGAATATAATTTGAATGACAAAATCAAATAAATTTTTTTATATTTTCCCAGCATGTTCCATCTAATATTTCATTAAAACTATAGTGTGTAAACGAAAGTGAGGATTTTAATGTATTTAAATTAGGAATTTTTAAATTGTTGATTTTACCAAAATCATTTTCGACAATCTCATAAACAAATGATCTTTTGTCTGTTGCGACTACTGGAACGCCATACAATAAGCTTTCAATAGCAGAGCCACTTGAGAATGTAATACAGCATCTGGAATTATCTAAATCATCTTCAATCTTAAAATTTTCACTTAAATAAATATTCGTATAATTAAGTATATTTTTTTACTTCTGGTTTATAATTTTCCTTTTGTAGCGGGTGATCTCTAAATATAATGTTGTCATTAGAATATTTTCTAATTTCTTTAATAGTTTCTAAAGCCCATTCATAAGGATGTGTTGGATATATTGCTGAGTCATTTACCATTTGATTTATAATCAGAATTGAGTCACCATTGCTATTTTTTGTTATTAAATTTGGAAAATCAAAATTATATCTTATTTTATTTTGGTTATATTTTTTAATAAAATCCACCCCCAAATGATTACCAGTCATTACTCTAAAATATTTTTGAGAGATGAGAGGTTTACTAACATCTCTGTGAACTACTGGACTTTCTAAAAATATAAATTTATTTTGGTTATTTAAAATATAATCAATGCTATTTTCATATTTGTTTGAATATTGAACAATTAAATCATACTGATCCAAGAAACTTTTGACTTCCACATTACTCATTTTTTTGAAGTTATTTATTTGAATAAAATTTATTTTATTTATTTTTTCTTTTTTAGCTATGTTTAAGACTAAATTTAAAATTACAAAATGTTTAAAAGCTATTGGTTTAAAATCTGACGAATAGACCATATCATTTTCAGGGGCTCCATCTTTTATAATTCCTAAAATAGACTTCATAATTACGAGAAATATTAATTGAATTATATACAATCAATGTAATAAGATAAATAAATTTGGATTAATTTTTTATTTTATTAAGTTTTAACCCAAATAATATATAATTAATAAACCTTAATTAATATTTATGAAAATTTATAATTTATTTCCACTAACAATTGCTGAAGATCTTATCGATATGGATCATAACGAAAGATCTATACTAGTTGAGGCAATCAAAAAGATGAAAAATGAAAATAAAATTGATGTTAAATCTAATTATGCATGGACAGGAGATACTAAGGGTCATGAATTTTTATTTTCTCATCCAATGTTTAAAAATTTAGCAAAAAAAATTTCAGCAGCAATTTTAAATTATTTAAAAATCATCGAAATTAACTCAGATCTTTTAGACATATATTACCAAAGATCATGGGCTACTTTTACAGAAAATGAGCAAAAAATTAATTTCCATAATCATTCTCAGTCAAATATAAGCTTTGCGTATTATCTTTTAAAACCAAAAGATTCAGGTGGTATAATCTTTAAATCTAATGAATTACAAAATGAGGTTGCAAAAAATATATTCACGTCAACTAAGCTCGAAAAGTCTTTAATAAACAAAGCCAATGTTTATAATTCTGATAAATCTATGTTTGATCCTATCCAAGATGCCATTATTATATTTCCTTCAAAAACTCCTCATGCAACTTTACCAAATAAATCAAAATTGCCCAGAATATCAATATCAGGTGATATTTCAATAATGTTAAAAGACAGTACTGGTTTTGAGCACTTAATGCCTAATTTCAAAAATTGGACAAAATTTTAAAAATTTATTAAAATATTGTAACTAATCTTCAGTAATGGAAAAGCCTATAGTTATATATACAGATCATATTATGAATAGAACTCTTTGCTATAGTTTTGCTAAAGGAACTAATTCTCTTTTATGCCATGTGAATAATTTTAAGGAGTATAGCAAAACAATAGCTACTTATGGAGTTTTAAGAGGGACTTTTGAAGTTATTAATAAAGTACAAAATTATTATTATATGGATCACGGGTATTTCAACCAGTCTGATAGAGAATTTAAAAATAATAGAACTGAAGTATTAAATCTAGATGGTTATTTTCGAATTGTTCGTAACAATTTAATACATAATGGGAAAGGAAATTTTCCAAGCGATAGATTAAAAAAATTAAATATTAATTTCAAAAAAAATAATAAATTAGGTACTTATATCATTTTATCTGAGCCATCTGAAACAATGAAAAAAATTTATAATGAACATAATTGGTGCGAAGAAACCAAAAAAAAATTAAAAAAATTTACAGATAGAGAATTAATTATTCACAATAAATTTTCAAAAAAACCACTTGATGAATTATTAAATGATGCTTGGGCTTTTGTAAGTTTACAATCTACAGCTGGTTTTAAAGCAATGGCAAATGGTGTTCCTTCTTATTTTACTGAAAAAACCTTAAAT
>CACBQR010000014.1 GCA_902541435.1 uncultured Alphaproteobacteria bacterium | reverse complement strand
ATTAAGACTCTAAAATTAGATTGTAATAGTGGTATTCATTTTATACCTGAATATTGTGCTCATGGTTTCTTTGCTTTAAAATCAACAAAATTTGAATATATTTGTGTTGGGAAATACAAGCATAAATATGAGAGAACTATTAATTTAAGTTATGATAAGTATTTAAAACATTACTGTAACAAAGTTATAATGTCTGATAAAGATAGAAGTGGCTATCAAGTAAACGAGGTAAAAAATATTTTTAAGTCTGTTAAATGGTAAATAAAAAAAAACAAAAAGTTGCCTTAATTACAGGAATAAATGGTCAAGATGGTTCTTATTTAGCAGAATTTTTAATTAAAAAAGGATACCAAGTACACGGAACTAAAAGAAGATCGAGTAATATTAATACACAAAGGATATCGCATTTAATAGATTTGTCTTCTGGAATTGAAAAGGAGGGAAAAATAACTTTACACCATGCTGATCTAACTGATTCATCATCCTTAAGTAGAGTAATTGATTTAGTTCAACCCGATGAAATTTATAATTTAGCAGCACAAAGTCATGTGGCAATATCTTTTGAAGAACCGGAATATACAGCAAATACTGATGCTTTAGGAGTATTAAGAATTCTTGAAATAATAAGAAGAAGTAGAAAAAAAATTAAACTTTACCAAGCATCGACATCTGAGCTATTTGGCGGCATAAATAAAGGGCCATATAATGAAAACTCTATAATCGACCCAAGATCGCCTTATGCTGCTGCTAAAGCTTATGCATTTTTTTTGGTTGATCAATACAGGAAGGCTTATCAAATTTATGCAGTAAATGGAATATTGTTTAATCATGAAAGTCCAAGAAGGGGTGAAAATTTTGTAACAAGAAAAATTTCTTATGGGATAGTTAAAATATTAGAAAATAAACAGAATTATATCTCACTTGGCAATTTAAATGCAATTAGAGATTGGGGGCATGCCAAAGAATATGTAAAAATAATGTACAAAATGATGCAAAAAAAAATACCTACAGATTATGTTATTGCAACTGGAAAAAAAACATCTGTTAGAAATTTTATAAAATATTGCTTTAACTCAATTGGTATAGAAATTAATTTCACAGGCAAAAATGAAAATGAGCATGGGGTAATAAAAAGTATTAATAAAAACAAATTTTTAAAATTAACAAAAAATAAATTTAACTTTCCAGAATTAAATAAAGTAGTAATTAAAGTTGATAAAAGACTTTATAGACCGCTGGAGACTGAAAAATTATCAGCAAACATTTTTAAAGCTAAAAAGGAATTAAATTGGAAGCCTAAAATATCAATAAAAGATTTAGCTAAAGAGATGGTTTTATCAGATTTAAATAAATAAGTAATATGGAAAATCAAGAGGGGTTTAAAAGATACATATTAGATATATTTAATATTAGTTCATTATCTTTTAAAGAAATATCAATTATTTTTATTTTAGTATTTGTAGGAACAATATTTGAAATTCTATCTATAGGATTGATAATTCCTTTTGTATCAATATTGTTTGATAAAGAAATAAATTTTGGTTTTTTATCTTTTTTATTTAATAGCAAATCACTAGTTTTTATAATTTTATTAATTTTTGGGCTTTTAGTTGCAAGGTCTTTAACAATAGTATTAATTAGTTTTTTTCAAGCGAGATACTCACAAATGGTAATAGTAAATTTGAGAGTTAAAATTATGAAATCTTTTTTTTTAAATGATTACTCTGAAAAAAAGAAAAAGAAAGTTTCTGAGTTTGTTTATTCCGTAAATGATTTATCATCAAGATTTGGTACAATATTTCTAAATTTAATTAAAACAATATCTGATCTTATTTTTGCAATCGCAATTTTTATTTTATTAGGTAATGTTGATATCATATTTTTATTTTTCTTTATATTCTCTTTCATAATATGGTTATTTATATATGATAAAATATTTGGTAAATTATTAAAAAAATATGGAGAAAAGTTTAATTTATATATCAAAAAAGTTATTTCATCTGCAACGGAATCATTTAATGGGTTTAAAGAAATATTAATTTTAAATAGTCAAAGTTTATTTGAAAAAAAATTAGAGAACGATTCTAAAGTGTTAGCGGATTATCAAGTTAAACACTTTGTCATTTTTCTTTTACAAATTCAATTTCTTGAAATACTTGTGGGAGGATTGATACTTGGATCTATAGTATATTTATTTATCCTGGGTTTGGAACCGGCATTAATTATAGCAAAACTTGGCATATTCGCTGTAGGTATATTTAGGTTAAAACCAATTGCAGCAACTTT
Source organism: uncultured Alphaproteobacteria bacterium (assembly GCA_902541435.1). Classification (GTDB taxonomy): domain Bacteria; phylum Pseudomonadota; class Alphaproteobacteria; order HIMB59; genus CACPNW01. Next base: position 26,630 of record CACBQR010000014.1, on the reverse strand, counting down.
AAATAAAGCAATTAGTGATTACCGTTTCAATAGAGATGTTTTAAAAATTTTAAAACAAGATTTAAAAGAAATTCGAAAAAATAAATTAGAAATTAATAATCCTACTTACTCAATAAACAAAATTAATAATCTTTCGATTGAAAATTTGTTTTTTGAGTATGATAACAAATCAATTTTTGAAAATATTAATTTAAAAATATCTAAAGGAGATATAATTGGTATTAAAGGAAAATCTGGAGTGGGTAAAACTACTTTTTTAGATCTAATATGTGGTTTCCAAATACCAAATAAAGGTAATTATATTATCAATGATAAAAAGTATAACTATATACCTAATTTTTTGAAAAATAAAATAGGTTATATCCCTCAAGATAGTTTCATTATAGACAATGATATTAAAACCAATGTAGCAGTAGAATTTAAATATTCAAAAATTAGTATTGAGAATGTTACAGATGCATTGATTAAAGCTGGTTTAGAAGAATTTAAATATAAACTAGATATGATGGTTGGTGAAAATGGTAAACTTTTATCAGAAGGACAGAAACAAAGATTAATAATTGCAAGACAATTTTATAGAGATAATCAAATTTTAATTCTCGATGAGTCAACTAACGCTTTAGATGAACAAAATGAAATGTTTATTTTAAAACAGTTAAAAAGATTAAAAAATAAACCTATAATTATTATTGTAAGTCACAATATTGATTTGAAAAACTATTGCAATAAAATTTATGAAATAAAAGATAAAAAAATAAATTTGTTAAATTAATTAATTAAAATTTTTATTTTTGAAAAGATGGGTATGTCTGACATTACTTGAAGCAACTTTTTCAAATTGATTTAAAAATAAAAAATCTTTTACAAAATCATACGGACTTTCTTCATTTATTCCTCTTTCAAAGCCTAAATCAATAGTTATGTATTCTATATTAGGAAAGATCCCAGTTGAACCTTGGAGAACTTCAAGCTCACAACCTTCAGCATCTATTTTTAAAAGTTTTATTTTTTTATTTATTATATCTTTAATATTATCTAATCTTTTGACAGTAGATTTTTTGATATTTGTAAATTTTTTTGGCATTACAAATGATGTATCTGCAGTTTTATTATTAATATATAAATCTATCTCATCTTCTTTTTTCCATAAACCTATATTAAATACAAAAGATTTTTCTAAATTAATATTTTTTTTTAATATTGCAAATTCTTTTGTTGAAGGCTCAAAACCAAAATAATTAATATTATCTGGCAAGCAATATCTAAATTCACCAATATTTGCTCCACAATCAATTACATAATCTTCTGAAGAGATATCAAGTTTATTTATTAAATATTCATTAGATAAGTTTTTAATTCTCTCCTCAAATCCAAGCACGTATTTATTTAATCTTTCTTTTTCTAAGATATAAAATTTTGTATTATTTTTTTTAACATAAATTTTTTTTTGATTTTTATCATAAAAATATAATTTACCTTTTTGATGGTATATTGTTCTTAGATTTAATAATAATATTGAAAAATTTATATTAGAATATAAGACAATGAAATCAAAAATACCTCTTAAGAAATTCATTGTTAAATATTTTTAAAATTCATTTATAAATAAATTATATCATTTCATAAACAAAATCATCTAATTCAATTCTATTTTTGGAGGTATATTTTGAAATATTATTTTTCTCGATTAATAGAATTATTTCATCCGTAAAATCTCCATCATAAAAACTTAGACTATCTAATTTTGAAATTTTAGATTTTTCTGAGATACTATTTTGACTGAAAAGATTTTTATTTTTGTTTATCCTCCAAATTGAATGGTTATTATTTATTTTGTATAAATCAAAATCCTTTTGCATATACCTTTTATGAATTATGTAAAATTTAAATTTTAAAATTCTATATCTGATTTTGTTAATCAGGTTCAAAACTTTCTCTCCAATCATTAATTTCATACCATTTAGGCTGTTTGATTCTTTCTACAATAAGTCCTTCAATAAATAAACAATCAATTTTACTCCTCATCATACAACGATATGCGTCTAAAGGAGAAAGTACTATTGGTTCACTTCTTAAATTGAATGAAGTATTGATTAGGACTGGAACATTAGTATTTTTATAAAATTCTTCTAGTATTAATCTTAACTTAGTTTCTGGTTTTTTAGGTACAGTTTGTATTCTAGCTGAATAATCTACATGAGTTACTGCGCTTATTTCCGACCTTTGAATATTTAATCTATCAAATAAATTATTTGAATTTATTGTATTATTATTAATATCAAATCTCTTTTTATCTATAATATTAGTAACAATAGACATATATCTATTAGGTCTATCAATATCAAACCAGTTTGACACCTCTTCTTCTAAAATAACAGGTGCAAAAGGTCTAAATGACTCTCTGAACTTTATTTTTAAATTCATATATTTTTGCATTTCCTTATTTCTTGGATCTCCAATTATAGATCTTGAACCTAAAGCACGAGGACCAAATTCCATTCTACCATCGAATAAACCAATAATTTTACCTTCTTCAATCATTTTTGAAATTTTTTTAATAGAAGATTGTTCATCTAATATTTCATATGGGAAATTATACATTTCTAAAAAATCTATTACTTCATTTTTTGTATATGATGGTCCTAATTTAGAATTTAGCATTAAATCAGAATTTTTATTCGAATATTTTGAATCAACTTTTATATTATTCCAATATGCAAGTGCTGCCCCAAGTGAATTTCCAGCATCACCTGATGCGGGTTGTATCCAGACATCTTTAAATATTCCAGCTTTTAATATTTTTCCATTTGCAACACAATTTAATCCAACTCCACCAGAAATACATAAGTATGATGAATTTGTTTGTTTTTTTGCCTCTAATGAAATTTTTATCATAATTTCCTCAACGATTAATTGAATAGAAGCAGCAATATCAAAATGGAATTTATTTAATTCAGTTTCGGGTAATCTTCTTTCAATTTTAAATAATTCACTCCACTTGTTAGTACACATTGGATTTAAACCACTAAAATCAAAATAAGTTTGACTTAACTTAATTGATCCATCTTCATATATTTGAATAATATTTTCTTTAATTATATCAGAATAGATAGGCTTACCATAAGGAGCTAAACCCATAACTTTATATTCACCGCTGTTAATTTTAAAACCCAAAAAATATGTTGCTGCTGAGTAAAATAATCCTACTGAATTAGGATAGTCCATACTTTTAATGAGCTTAATCTTTCTATCAATACCATGAGAGATTGTTGAAGTGGTCCATTCACCAACACCATCAACTGTAATTATTGCTGCTTCATTAAAAGGTGAGGGATAAAAAGCAGAACTTGCATGACTATAGTGATGCTCAATAAATTGAATTTTACCCTTAAAATTTGGCAACATATTATGTATTAGTTTTTCAGGATAAAGTCTTCCACTTGTCCACCTATCTAAAATTTTATCAAATTGCTTTAAAGCAAAATTAGTATTTCTTTTTTTTACCTCAGATAAAACTCTATCTAACGCTAGATGTGTTTTTTCATGAAAAACTATTACATCCAAATCTTCCTCTGAAATACCTGCCTCTTCAAGACAGTAATTAATTGATAATATTGGAAAATTTGGATCATTTTTTATTCTAGAAAATCTCTCCTCCTGTACAGCCGCAATAATTTTTCCATCACAGATAATAGATGCAGCTGAGTCATGAAAAAAACAAGAGATACCTAAAATATTTAATGACATTTTAATCTAAAAAATTTTTATGAATCATATAATTCGCAATTATTTCATGGCAGTATGGTGAATAATGCCCATCATTATCAATAAAAAGATTTTTTTTAATTTTATTGTCAATTTTGTATAAATAATTCTTTAAGTCAAAATAAATAAAATTACTATTATCTTGAATATCAATAAAAAAATTTTTTACATATTGTTTTTTAGTCAATAAATCTATTTTTGAAGGAAGTGGCATAATTATTAATTTAATTTTTTTATCATTAACTAAATTAATAATTTTTTTAATAATAGATTTTGTAAGATTATAACCATATTGATTTTTTCCTGTAAAAATACTACTGGCTTTTTCTATTTGAAAATAATTAAGTTTATTTTTAATTTCTAAAATTATGCTTAATAAATTTTTATAATTTTTATTATCTGTTTTATTATTTACAATTCCCCAGTTTGGAACTGGAATATTTTTTTTATAAATTTCATCATTTAGTAATTGAAAGTATGGCTTTGGTCTTTTTGTCAGATTCCCATGAAGAGGATCAGTAAATGTTCTAGAAGAAACTAAATTCCTATATGAGCATCCAGAAAATGGTGCAAATAAAACTATATTAGGTTTAAGAATAGTTAATAAATATTCAAGAATAAGAAACTGTTGATCATTTCCAGTTCCAGGAATTGCTGCGTTAAAAATTTCAATATTTTTACTTTCTGAAATTATATTTGAAAATCTATCTTTATTTCCAATACCATCTCCAGCAGCAAAAGAGCATCCAATTAACAGAACTTTAGTTTTTTTTGATTGATTGAAAATATGTGAATTAAATTCTGTTCTAAAACCCTCAGAATTAGTTCTAATTAAATAACTAGGAAGTTTAGAATCTTTTGAAATAAAACGGGCATTTAGATTTTCTCTATATAAATATCCAAAATTTTTATGAAATTTGAATAATTGTCTGTGTCCAAAATTTTTATACAAAATGTACTCTTTGCTCATATATTTAATTAGTAATAAATAAATTTTTTATCTTATTTATCAAAATTAACAAAAATTTTTGCACTATTATCATCAAATATTTCTAAGTTTGGCTTTCCTTTGAGTATATTAATTATTTGAATATAAGATCCTTTAATTATTTTACTACCATTATTATTTGAATTCACAACATCATTATTATTAGAATGCTTGTATTTTCCTTTTATTAATGCTGCTAAAAAAGCAAAAGGAGACATTGAAGCTCTTAATATCTTAACTTTAAGTGAAAATGACTTATCAGTAAAAAAATTATTGTAATTAAAAGAAAAAAATTTTGTATTTGATCTAAAATCATTGACCAGATGATCCCAACTGTCAGCCATAGATTTTGAATATCGCGTATAATAAGATCTTTTAATTGGAAAAATAAATAATTTATGATCCAATATCACTAGAGAATTTTTAGATCTTAAACGCTTCCATAATTCTCTATCTTCTCCACGATAAATATTAACAAAAGGACCATTTTGTAATAAAAAAACTTTTTTTGCCATATGAATATGCCTTCCACTTAAAAAAAAATCTTTTTTTATTAATTTTTCAATATGCAGAAAAATATTTACAAAGTTTTTAATATATGGACCGCAAATATCATCACAATCCAGATGTAATAGAATATATTCACCTTTTGCTTTTTGAATAGATATATTTCTGGTGAAACCTAATTTTCTTTTATTATCTCTTTTTAATTCAATTAAATTAAAATTAGAAAATTTATTTTTTAGTTTTCTTAATTTTTCAACACTTGTATCTGTTGATCCATCATCAATTATGACTATTTCAAATCGTTTATCGATTTGATCTATTATACTTATTAAAGACTCAGTAATTGTGTCAGCCATATTAAAATTACATATACAAATAGAAAATTTTATAGGCATTTAAGATCAATTCTAAATAGAACTTTAATAAACATAATTTATTAATTATTTTTTTTTATATTTAATAGTAAAATTAGAATAAATGAGAAAATTATAGAGAATTGAAGAACTAGAACTAAATAAAAGTATTCAAATTTATTAAAAAAAATGGGTTCTACATTTAGGTTTTGTTTGTTTAATTTTGGAAATTCATATGATGTAAATAAATTGCCATCGTTAATTTCTAGATTTGATTTATCAAGAAACATATTTTTATAATTAATATATTTAAGTAACATCTCTTTATTATAGAATAATGTTGAAGACATATTTTGATTAATAACTATAGAGGAGAAATCTTCAATATTTTCAATATAGCTATTAAAATCTTCAATATTTTCAATTTCTGAAAAATTTTTTATAAACAAATTACCATCCAATATTTTTGTATTTCCTATTTTGATTTCCAATAAATGTCTATCAATTTTTTTTTCAAGAAATATAATTCTTTCGTCTATTTTTGTTATAAGATATTCATTAAATTTGATAATTGATTTATTTAAAATGTCTTTTAGGTAATTAAATATTTCATTTTTTGTAATTAAATCATCATAAGTAATAAATTCATATAATATGCGATTTTGATGTCTATCCATTGTTATCTGCAATGCAACATTATTTATCTTATAATTTTTTACAATATTAAAGAATTGTACATTCGGATAGTGATTATGAAAAAATTGAAAACTTTCATTGTTAGCGCTCTCTTTTAAATATTCGTGGATATTAATATTCATTTCATATGTATATTTTTTTCCAGATTTAATTTGGTAAAAAAATAATGCAAAAAATATTAAAATTACAAAATTAATAATAAAAAATAAAAAAATATTTTGTCTGATTAATGTAAAAAAATTAATTTTCATTTTTTAAATTATAAAAACTTAGTGAATTTATTAAAAGAAAAAATATCCAAAAAAATGGATATCTTAATATATTATGTGATATGGAATATATCATGATAAAAAATATCATAGTAGTTATGATAAATAAATTTTTTCTTACTGACAAATTTAAAGATTGAAGATACAGCGAAATCATTAAAATAGTTGGTATTATACCAGAATACATAAATATATCTAAATTTGTATAATGTAATTCCCTAAGAGAATTATCATTATAACTAGTTAATGAATAATTACCTGCTCCTGATCCAATTAAAATATCAAATATATTTATTTTTTCAAAATAATTAGCAACTATTTCGAGTCTGGAAATAATTGATAGTGGTTTATAAAAATTATTATAAAAAAAAATTGTGAATTGTTCATTATTAATAATAAACCAAAAAGAAATGAATAAGAGTATAAAAAATATGATGCAAATTGATATAAATATTTGAAGATTGAAATACCTTAATAGAATGAAAATTATAGATGCAAATAAAAAACTTAAAATTAAAGCCGCAATATTTCCATTACTTTGTGAAAAGTATAAAATTGCTATAAATAATATAATTGGAAAAATATATATTATTTTTTTTTGTTCAAATAAATTTTTTGAAGATAATAATAGAAGAATTGATGAAAAAAAACCAATCTGATGATGATTTTTTGTAAATAAACTAATTTTTTCAGTATTGGAATAAAACAATTGCATTGAAAAAAAATCATTGTGAAAAAATGAAAAAATGAAAAAAAATAATGTTATAATAAATCCAAAATACATTAGAAAAATACCTAATCTAAAATAATTAGGTTTAAGAATTATGATTATAAATATTATCAAATTTATGTAAATCACACTTAATAAATTGTGTAAAAGATTATAACTTTTTAAATTGGTGTTCATTGAATTTAAAGTTGAGGATATAGATGTGAAGAATAATAAAGATAAAATTGTGGTAACTAACAATAGATGTTCAATAGGAACAGTAAGCTCAAAATTTTTTTTTAAAATTAAATAGTACAAAGAATAAAAAAATAAAGGAAAAAACATTAATTCTGATATTCCAATTGGTAAATTAGCAAATCTTAGATCTGTAAAAAAAGAAGATAAAATAAAAATAGCAATAAATATTTCAAGAAAATTAGATTTAAGTATTTTATTTAACATTCTGTAATTAAATTATTCAATACACCGACCGATTGTATAAAATTTTTTTCATTTACATGTAAAATATTTTTTAATTTATGTAATATTTCATTTTTAAATTTATTATTATCATAAATTTTTTGAATAAATATTGATATTTCTTTATTAGATTTAAATTCATTATAAAAGGGGTAATCCTTTATTTGAATTAATTCTCTGAAAATATCGATATTACTTAAAATTGGAATACAATTATGATGTATTGCTTCAAATATGGGCAAGCCAAAACCTTCATTTCGTGATAAAAATATTAAGAAATCACTTTTAGAATATAATTCTGTTAACCTTTGATCTGAAACATAATCTTCAATTGTATATTCAATATTTGTATTTATTTTATTTTTAAGTAAGATTTCATTTGTTTGTTTCTTTTTCTTTCCAGCAAAATTAATACTAATTTTGAAATTAGGAAAATGATTAATGAATTCATTTAAAAAAATAATACAGTTATCAAAACCTTTATGATAATTTAAACTGCCTACGTATAAAAAATTTAGTTTATTTTTTGACTTTTTACTTGCCTTTAAAGTACTCTTAAAAATATTTACACTATTAGGTAAAAAATATTTTTTTTTATTTTTTAAAAATGAAAAGCCAAATATTTCAATGTCTTTAAGTGTACTTTTAGATATATATCCAATGTAATTATCAAAAAAAAGAAAGATATGAAGGACATATCGGTAAAAAATTTGATACAAATTTAATGATTTAGAGTATTTTTTAAAAGTGTAATCATGAATTACTTTTAGAGATTTGTTAAAAAAAATTATGGTTGGTAAAAGTGAAGGGCAAATTATAAGTTTATAACCTCTAGAATTAAAAAAAAATAATAAGTATAAAAATATATAAAGCTTATTCGAATATTTTAATTCAATAAATTTTATTTTATTAATTTTTTCAAAATTAAATTTATTATTAAATCTTTTTTTAATAAAAGCAGAATGTTTTTGTGTAATAATTACATCTACATCACTATCAATATTTTCAATAATAGCTTTTAATAAATTTTCAGAATAAATTGCTATACCATCTGGTTTTTCATTATAATTAGTTAGTGCAAAAGCTATTTTTTTTGAATTCATTTATATAATTAAAATGGTAGCGGAGGAGGGATTTGAACCCCCGACATCACGAATATGAGCCGTGCGCTCTGACCAACTGAGCTACTCCGCCATTTTAAACTAAATGTTAAATGACTCTCCACATCCACATGTACTTTTTTCATTTGGATTGTCAAAAACAAATCTTGCTGTAAGTTTATCAACTCTGTAGTCCATTGTTGAGCCTAATAGAAACATTGTTGCTTTTGGATCAACCAATACTATTGCTCCATCTTTATTAATAATTTCAAAATTTTTTAAATCAGATGAATTACCAAAATTTAATTTGTATGCATAACCACTACAACCAGATTTATCAACACCAATAACAAGTGAGTCCATACCATCGGGGGCATTATTCATTATTTTTTTTATCTGTTCTGATGCATTTGTAGTGATAGATAATAATTTATTCATATATCTACTATAAATTAATTTAAAAAATATCTAAAGCAAGTTTTGCTTCTTCTGACATTAAATCCTTATGCCACTTTGGCTCCCAGACTAAAGAAACTTCTATAGAATTTAGATTTGATAATTTTTCAACTGATTTTCCCACACTTTCTGGCATAGTTCCAGCGACTGGACAATTTGGGTTTGTAAGGGTCATTTTAATTTTAATATCATTTTTGTCACTAATTTTAATTTCGTATATTAAACCTAAATCATACAAGTTGACTGGTATCTCTGGGTCAACCACGGTCCTAATGCACTCAATAACTTGTTCTTGATTAATTTTATCTGTAATATTTTGAATATTAAATTTCATTAGATAACTTGATTTTTTATCTGGTAAAAAATCTTTTAATTGCTTTTCTTCCATTAACTATACTAAGATTTTAGTTATCTCATGAATGCTATCTATTAAGTGATCAACATCATCTTTTGAATTATATACTCCAAATGAAATTCTAGATGTACCAGCAATATTAAAATGTTTCATAAGAGGTTGGCAACAATGATGACCTGTTCTTATTGCTATGTTCTTTTTATCTAACATTGCGCCTAAATCAGAATTATGTACTCCGTCAATAGTAAAAGAGATAATTGCGCCTTTGTTTTTATTGGATCCATATATTTTAATATTATTGAATTTTGTAAGTTTTTCATATGCATAATCATGAATTTTCATTTCATGTTCATAAATTAAATTTGGATCAACTTCATTCATAAAATTTAATGAAGATGAAAATCCAATAACTGGAGCAATAGGAGGAGTTCCTGCTTCAAATTTTTCGTAACCATTTGCATATGTACTTTTGTCAATATCTACATCGTGAATCATTTGCCCTCCTCCTTGGTATGGAGTAAATTCATCTATCCATCTATCTTTCATATAAAGAACACCAAGACCTGAAGGACCATACATCTTATGTGCAGAAAAAACATAAAAATCAGGATCTAAATCTTTTAGATCAACTTTTTTGTGAGGAGCAAACTGACAACCATCAAGAAGTAGAGGTATGTTATATTTTTTTGCTATATCTTTAACTTTATCAAAATTTGTTATTGACCCTGTAACATTTGACATATGAGTTAATGTAATTAGCTTAGTTTTAGGATTAATTTTATCATTTAATTCATCGTAACTAATTTCAGTATTCTTATTTATTCCAAGAGGTATAATTTTTATTTTTTTTTCAATTAAATGCCAAGGTATTAAGTTGGCATGATGTTCAAGAAAGCTCAATATTATTTCATCTCCATCTTTTAAAAAACTTTTTGACATACAAGATGCAATTAAATTTATACCCTCAGTCGCACTTTTTACAAAAATAATATTTTTTTCAGATGTATTTAAAAAATCTGCAATTTTTTTCCGCGCATCTTCAAATTTTTTTGTTAACTTAGAGCTTAATTCATAATTTCCTCTATGAATATTTGCATATTCATTAGTATAACAATTATTAGTAGCTTCAATCATTTCATCAACTTTTAATGCTGACGCTGCGGTATCTAAAAAAACTAGATTAGGATTTTTTTTGAATACGGGAAATCTTGATTTAAAATTTGAAATATTCATTTCACTTTACTTAAGTATCTTACTAGTTTCTTTTGTATTATTTCAGACATTTGTTCATTATCAATACTACTTAATTCTTCATTTATAAATGATGATATCAATATTTTTGTTGCTGCAGTTTTACTCATACCTCTAGATCTAAGATAAAAAATTGCATTTTCGTCTATTGGCCCAATGGTAGAGCCATGACTGCATTTTACATCGTCAGCATATATTTTTAATTCGGGTTTAGAAAAATATGATGCGTTGTCAGATAAAAGTATGCCTTTACTTAGTTGATACCCCTCTGTTTTTTGTGCTACTTGGTCGACATGAGTGTTACTAAAGTATGTTGCTTTAGAGCGATCGTTCAAAATGCCCTTATAAACTTGATTACTTTTACAATCCTCAGCTAAATGCTTAACAAATGTTTTGTTATTAGATGTGTTATTATCTTTTAGAAAAAATATTCCTTGTAAATCAGCTTCTGAGTTGGTTTCTATTAGTTCAGAATAATGAAAATTTCTTACGTAACCTTCTGAAAAATTATACACTTTTTGATTGTAAGTAGAATCTTTCTTACATGAAGAATGAGTTGTTATAATTAAATTATGATTGGGAGAATTGTCTTGAATTAGAAAATGATTTAATTGAGAATTTTTTTCTAATTTGATTACATTTAATATATTTGATGAAGAATTATTTTTATTTTCATATTCTTCAATAAGATTTAGTGATGATCCCTCTTCACAAATATAATTATTTTTTTGAAAAATGGTTAAATCATTATCAGTTACAATATTTGATATTTTAATTTTTATGTTGTTATTTTTTTTTATAACAATCTTAAAACCGCTATTTAAAAATAATGAATTTAGATTTACAAAATGATCATTATTTTCAATTGTATTATTTTTAGAAAAATCATTATAATCTTCATCTAAAATTTTTGTAATTTCAATTTTATCATCTTTAAAACTTGCACACTGTCCATTTACAGAAACTATTGAATAACTATTTTTTTGATTATTGTTTATTACTGATGTTTCTTCAGGAACCAGATATTTATACTTAAAATCAATAAAGTTTTTTAGATTTGTATTTTTAAGACTTTCATTATTTTTTTTATCAAATCTATCATTTTCAAAAATACTCATTAATTTTTCTCTATGATTTTGAATATCTTTGTTTTCTGAAAAAAAAATATTTTTTTTATTTTTTAGATAATTATCTTTTATATTCATTACTGAAATTTTTGAAATCCATCTTTTTCTATTTCATAAGCAATTTCAGATCCTCCTGATTTGACAATAGAACCATTTACCATAACATGAACATAATCTGGTTTAATATAATCCAAAAGTTTTTGATAATGAGTAATGATTAAAAATGAATTTTCTTTTGTTTTAAGTTTATTAACTCCATCTGTAACGATTTTAAGGGCATCAATATCCAGTCCCGAGTCTGTTTCATCTAAAATAGCTAAATCTGGATTAAGAATACTCATTTGTAAAATTTCGTAACGTTTTTTTTCACCTCCAGAGAAGCCTGTATTAACTGATCGTTTAAGCATATCAATATTTATACCTAAATCACTAGCCTTAGATTTTAAAAGCTTAGCAAATGATAAATTATCAATTTCTTCTTCGTTCATACGTTTTTTTTTTGAATTAATTGCAGAATGTAAAAAGGGAGTGATATTTACTCCAGGTATTTCAACTGGATATTGAAAAGCCAGAAACATTCCTTCTTGTGCTCTTTCTTCAATATTTAAATCAAATAAATCGTTATCTTTGAAATTAATTTTGCCATTTAAGATTTCGTAATCCTCTTTACCTGCTAGAACGTTTGCTAATGTGCTTTTACCAGAACCATTTGGGCCCATAATTGCATGCACTTCACCTTTATTGATATTCAAATTAAGCCCTTTAAGAATATTTTTATTTTCAATTTTTACAGATAGATCTTTGATTTCTAAAAACATATTACCCTACACTTCCCTCAAGAGAAATAGATACAAGCTTTTGTGCTTCAACAGCAAATTCCATTGGAAGTTCTTGTAAAACTTGCTTGCAGAAACCATTAACTATTAATGAAACTGCTTCTTCATGGGTTAAACCTCTTTGTCTGCAGTAATAAAGTTGATCTTCATTTATCTTAGAAGTCGAAGCTTCGTGCTCAATGACTGCAGTATTATTTTTTGAGTCAATATAAGGAACTGTGTGTGCTCCACACTTATTTCCTACTAACAAAGAATCACATTGAGTATAATTTCTTGCCTTATCTGCTTTTCTTAAAAAAGAAACCTCACCTCTGTAAGTATTTTGAGATTTACCAAGAGAAATACCTTTTGATATTATTTTACTTTTGGTATTTTTACCAATGTGAGTCATCTTTGTCCCTGTATCGGCTTGTTGAAAATTATTTGTTATTGCTACAGAGTAAAATTCACCGATTGAATTATCTCCTTTTAAAATACAACTAGGATATTTCCATGTAATAGCAGAGCCAGTTTCTACTTGCGTCCATGATATTTTACTATTTTTACCTGCACAAAGACCCCTTTTAGTGACAAAGTTGTAAATTCCGCCTTTACCATGTTCATCTCCTGGATACCAATTTTGAACAGTTGAATATTTTATTTCTGCATCTTCTAATGCAATTAATTCTACATTAGCAGCATGTAATTGATTATCGTCTCTTTTTGGAGCAGTACAGCCTTCTAGATAACTAACATAACTACCTTTATCTGCAATAATTAGAGTTCTTTCAAATTGGCCAGTATTTTCTGCATTAATTCTAAAATATGTTGATAGCTCCATTGGACACTTTACACCTTCTGGAATGTACACAAATGATCCATCAGTAAACACGGCTGAATTTAATGCAGAGAATGAATGATCTCCAGCTGGTATAACTGATCCTAAATATTTTTTTATTAAATCAGGATGTTTCTGAATTGCCTCTCCGATGGAACAAAAAATTATACCGAGTTTTTCTAATTCACCTTTATAAGTGGTTGCAACTGAAACGCTATCAAACACAACATCAACGGCAACACCCGCTAATACTTTTTGCTCCTCTAGAGGAATACCAAGTTTATTGTATGTCTCTATAAGTTTTGGATCTACTTCACTTAGATCTTTGGGCTTCTTCTCAAAACCTTTTGGGGCCGAATAATAGTAAATATCTTGATAATCAATTTGAGGAAAATTAAGATTTGCCCATTTTGGTTCTTTTATTTTTTTCCATTTTGAAAATGCTTTTAGTCTCCATTCAAGCATCCAATCTGGTTCGTTCTTTTTTGATGATATGAATTTAATAGTATCTTCGTTTAGTCCTTTTTTAGGCTTTTCATTATCTATGTCAGTTACAAAACCATATTTGTACTTATTTTTACTATAAGAATCTAATGTATTTAGAGTTTCTGAGTTCACAATACATCATCTAATTCATTAATTGGAAAAATCTAGTTAATTCAACAAGAATTAAGCAAATTTAGAACTGATTTTAAATTTAAGCGGTAATCCAACCACCACCAAGTAATTGGTCATTTTTATAAAAAACACAAGCTTGTCCAGGAGAAGTTTTGTCTAATTCTGTTTCAAATGTAAAAGTTCCTTGGTCACTTTCTATATCAAGAATCCCTGGTAAATCTTCTTGAGTTGATCTTATTTTTGCAGAACAATCAAGTCCTTTAGGAAGAATATTACCTCCTAACCAATTGATATTTTTAAAATTAATAACGTTTTTCTTCAATTTTGCTTTTGTGCCTAAAGTAATTGAGTTCTGATCTTTATTTATATCAATTACGTATAAAGCCTCTTTAGAACCACTAATACCAATACCTTTTCTTTGACCAACTGTGTAATTACTAATACCTTCATGAGTTCCAAGAATATTATTATCAATGTCATAGATAATGCCTTTTTTGTTTGCACTCGGATTCAAATTATTAACAAGGTCTCTGTAAGAATCAGATGTTACAAAACATATATCTTGGCTATCAGGTTTATCGCTAACACTTAAATTATATTCTTTAGCTAATTCTCTAATTTCAGATTTTTTATAATTACCTAATGGGAATCTTACGTAATTTAATTGCTCTTGTAATGTTGAAAAAAGAAAAAAGCTTTGATCTTTTGAAAAATCTTTCGCTTTATGTAAACTAGCATTGTTTAATGATCCTTTTCTTATTGCGTAATGCCCAGTAGCAAGCGCATCAGCTCCTATTTTTTTTGCTTCATTAAGTAAATCTGAAAATTTTACTGTCTCATTACACTTAACGCAGGGCAAGGGAGTTTCACCTTTTGAGTATGAATCAACAAAATTGTTTATTACTCCATCAAAAAATTTATTTTGATAATCTAAAACTAAATGTTCGAAGTCATTTTCAAGAGCAACATTTTTAGCATCTTCAATATCAATGCCAGCACAACATGATTTACTTCTGGCTACATTGGAGTTATTATATAATTTTAGAGTAATTCCAATTATATTATAACCTTGTTTCTTTAGCATAACAGCAGCGACTGAGCTATCTACACCTCCAGACATGGCAACAACTACTTTTGTATCTTTTTCTGACTTATCAAAACCAAGAGAATTCATATATTTAAAACATCTATATTTACAAATTCATATAACTTCAATAATAGCTTTATCAAATGGTAGACTTATTGATTCCAGGTCCTGAAGGAAAGATTGAGGCAAAATATTCTCACAATAACAAGGATGATTCACCTATTATCATTTTATTACACCCTGATCCATCAAAAGGTGGAACAATGCATACAAAGATAGTATTTAAATTGTATAAAATATTTATAAAAGCTGGGTTTTCGACTATTAGATTTAATTTTAGGGGAGTTGGTAAGAGTGAAGGTTCATACGATGATGGTGAAGGTGAATTAAGTGATGCAGCTTGTGTTTTAGATTGGTTACAACAATATAATACAAATTCTAAAATATGTTGGGTAGCAGGTTTCTCGTTTGGAGCATGGATAGCTATGCAACTTTTAATGAGACGTCCAGAAATAAATGGTTTTGTTAGCATTTCACCTCCTGCAAATTTGAGAGATTTTAGCTTCTTGGCTCCTTGTCCATCTTCCGGTTTAATTGTACATGGGGATAAAGACAATATTGCATCATTTGATTCTACAAAAATATTAGTTGAAAAACTTCAGCAACAAAAAAAAGTGGATATAAAATTCAAACCTATAAAAGGTGCTGATCATTTTTATGAAAGTTACTCAGATGAATTTGAGGAATCAATTAACGAATATATAAAAAATATATTAGATACAAAATAAATACCAATGAAATTTAAATCAGAATTTCTAAATGAAATTAAAGAAAGAGGATTTATATACCAAGATGTAGACATTAAAGAATTAGATAACATTATGTCCAATAAAAAAATCTCTGGATATATTGGCTTTGATGTAACAAGTGATAGCCTTCATATTGGAAGTTTAATACAATTGATGCTACTTCATTGGCTTGATTTTTACGGCCATCAATCCATCGCTTTAGTTGGAGGCGGTACTACTCTTATTGGTGATCCCTCTGGGAAGGATCAAACAAGAAAAATTCTAAGTAAAAGCGATATTGATAAAAATATAAGTAATATAAAACAAACTTTTAGTAGTTTTATAAATTTAAATGACAATTCCTTAATTATTAATAATTATGACTGGTTATCAGACTTAAATTATATTGATTTTTTAAGAAAGTTTGGCTCAAAGATAACATTAAACAAAATGCTTACTTTTGATTCTGTAAAAAGTAGGCTCGATCGTGAACAACCATTAACAATATTAGAGTTTAATTATATGCTTCTACAAGCATACGACTTTGTTTATTTAAATAAAAATTTTGATTGTATTTTGCAAATGGGTGGCTCTGATCAATGGGGAAACATTTTAAGTGGAGTAGATTTAATAAAAAAAATTAACAAAAACGATGCCTTTGGCATTACTTCACCTTTAATAACTAATAGTGATGGCTCTAAAATGGGAAAAACTACAGATGGAGCAATTTGGCTTAATAAAAATAAAATTTCTACTTTAGATTTTTTTCAATTCTGGAGAAATGTAAATGATGATGATGTATCAAAATTTTTATATTTATTTACTAAACTACCAATAAGTGAAATACAAAAACTTTCTATGCTTAGAGATCAAGAAATAAATGAAGCTAAAAAAATATTGGCATTTGAAGTGACTAAAATTGTTAGAGGAAAAGAAGAAGCTGATGAGGCTATAGAAATTGCTGAAAACATTTTTAATTCAAAAATTATTGATGAAAGATTACCAAATATATCCGAACATAAATTTAATTTAGTAAATGAAAATTTTTCAATATTAGATGCAATTGAAAAGCTAAAATTAGTTAAAAGCAGAAGTGAAATTAAAAGATTAATAAAATCTGATGGAGTCAAAGTTAATGATGAACTGTATAAAAATAATAGTTTATCTTTAAAAGATTATTCAGAGTTAAAAGAATTGAAAATTACAATAGGAAAAAAGAAGATTGGGATTTTGAAAATATTATAAAATATTATAAAGTAAGGGAGTTTTCTAAAAAATCATTTATTTTTCCATCAAGAACATCATTAACATTAGAAGTTTCATAACCACTTCTTAAATCCTTAATTAGTTTATATGGATGTAAAATATAAGATCTAATTTGATTACCCCAACCTATATCTTTTTTTTCTTTATTTTTTAAATTATCATCTTCCTTTTTCTTTTGAAGTTCTACTTCATAAATTCTTGATTTGATCATTTTCATAGCATTTGAGCGATTTTTATGTTGAGATCTATCACTTTGACATTGAACAACAATATTTGTTGGAAGATGTGTAATTCTTACTGCGCTATCAGTTTTATTTACATGCTGACCTCCTGCTCCAGAAGCTCTGAAAGTATCAATTCTTAAATCACTTTCTTTAATTTCAATTTCAATTTTTTCATCAATTTCTGGATAAACCCAAACGCTTGCAAAACTTGTATGTCTTCTTTTGTTACTATCAAATGGTGAAATGCGAACAAGTCTATGAATTCCACTTTCTGTTTTTAACCACCCATAAGAGTAATCCATTTGAATCTTTAATGTGCATGATTTTATTCCAGCTTCTTCTCCACGCATTTCTTGTAGTAAAGAAACATTACAATTTTCTTGAGACTCAGCCCATCTTAAGTACATTCTTTGTAAGATTTCAGCCCAATCCTGACTTTCAGTTCCTCCTGCACCTGCATGAATTTCTAGAAATGCATTAAGATGATCTGCTTCATCATTTAATAAATTTAAATATCGAATTTTCTCTGAGAGTTTTAAAGTTAGATCGACTTCTTTTTTAAGATCTATTAATAACGAATTATCTTTGCTGGTATTTATAAAATTATAAATTTCCTCTGCTTCGTTAAGTAATTTATCTAGTTTTTTAAAATCTTCAATTTGATTTTCAATACTTTTAATTTCTTTAAATATTTTCTTTGCACTATCTTTCTCCCAAATTTTTGGATCAGAACTTTCAAGTTTTAATTTTTCTAATCTGCTATTTAGAGATTGATAGTCAAACTCCCCTCCTTATAAGGTCATAATTTGATCTTATTTTTTTAATATTTTCTTCAATATTTTCTAAAGATATCATAACAATTTATTCTAATAAACCACCTGTGCCAGAAATGGAATTATTATTAAAATTTTCTAAACCATCAATGATGTTTATATTTTCTGAATATGGTTCCGAGCCAAGAACAAAAGGTTCAATTATACTACTTTTTTCATTTGATACCATTCCATTACTAGGATTTATTCTAACAAAACTAATTCCAGCAGGAACTCTAAATGGCTTTTTATTTTTATTAATTTTAATTTTATTTGCAAAATTTTTAAATATTGGTACTGCCACGCTGGATCCTGTTTGTTTATATCCTAGTGATTTTGGCTGATCATAACCAACATAAACACCAATCACTAAATCAGGAGTGAATCCTATAAACCAGGCATCTTTGTTTTGATTTGTGGTTCCAGTTTTTCCAGCTATAGGCACTCCTAATTCTTTTAAATTTTTTGCAGTACCTCTTTTTATTACACCCTCCATCATTGATGTAATTTGATAAGCGAAACGTGGATCTATTACAATATTTTTATTCTCATTTAATATGGGAATCTTAATATCAGATGAAATATTTTCAACCTTACAATTTAAGCATTTTTTTAAACTTGTATCATAAATTTTTTTTCCATTTTTTGTATAAATACTTGTTATTAACTTTGGTTCAATTTTTTTTCCACCGTTTGCTATTATTGCATATGCATTTGTTAAATCTCTTAAAGTTACCACTCCAGAACCAAGTGACATTGAGAGCTTTTCGTCTAATCCATCTTTAATATTAAAATTATCAGCCATATTAAGAATTTTGTTCATACCAATTCTATTGGCTAGTCTAACTGTCATTAGATTTCTAGATTTTTCTATTCCAGTTCTCATAGTGGTTAAGCCATAAAATTCATCTGTATAATTTGATGGTTTCCATTTTGGTAAACCAGGACCTTGATCTACTACATATGGAGCATCTAAAATAAGAGTAGAGGGAGAATAACCTTCATTTAAAGCAGCTAAATAAACAATTGGTTTAAAGGCTGAGCCAGGCTGTCGTTTAGCTTGAGTAGCCCTATTAAATTCACTTTTGTTAAAACTATAACCTCCAGAAAGAGCTAAAATATCTCCGTTATGCGGATCTATAACTATTATAGCTCCATTTACTCTCGGTTCTTGATTGATTACATATATATCATCTTTCCTTTCAATATAAATTAGATCACCTTGCTTGAAATTTTCTTTTAATAACCAGCTATTTAATTCATTTTTTAAATCAATTTTTATCTTTTTATTTGAATTATTTTGAACCTCTAAGATATTATTATTTATTAAAGTTATTATTACAGTCTCCCATTTTTCAGGAAAAGGATTTATGCTTTGATAATATTTTTTTTTATTATTAAAATATTTTAAATTGACATTATCTATCACGCCATTCCAACCTTGTCTTTTCTCATATTCAAGCAAGCCTTCTATTAAACTTAAATTTGCGCTTTTTTGAATATTGGAATCAAGTGCAGTCTTAATAATTAAACCATCTGAATAAAGATTTTCTTCACCATATTTTGAAAATAGCTCTTTTCTAATTTCTTCATAAAAATAATCAGCATCAGAAAATTCTATATCTTTTCTTTGATAAACTTCTAGAGACTTTTCTTTAAATTGTAGATCTTTTTTTTTAATAAATCCATTTTCATACATTCTATCAATTACCCAGTTTCTTCTCTCAATTGCTTTTAAATAATTTGTTTTTGGATTGTAATTATTTGGTGCTTTAGGCAAAGCAGCTAAAAATGCTATTTCATGTAATTCTAAATCATAAATAGATTTATTAAAATAATTTAGACTCGCTGTACCTATTCCATAGGATCCATAACCTAAATAAATATCATTTAAATATAACTCTAATATTGAATTTTTATTTAAAATATTTTCTATTCTTATAGCTAAAATAATTTCTTTTATTTTTCTTGAATAACTTACCTCATTACTTAATAATAAATTTTTGACTACCTGTTGTGTTATTGTTGATGCACCAACTACTCTTTTGTTAGAATAAGTGTTTAATATATTAGTAGTAAAAGCTCTTAAAATTGCAATTATATCTATACCATAATGGTTATAAAAATTTTTATCCTCTGATGACAAAAATGCAAATTTAATATTTTCAGGTATTCTATTTTCTGGAATAAATATTCTTTCTTCAGTAAAATAACTTTTTAACAACATTCCATCTGAGCTGTATATTCTTGATGACAAATTAGGTTTATATTGTAGAATATTTTCATACGAAGGTAATTCAGGCGAATATTTCCATAGTACATAAAAAATTGTAAATATTGATATAATTCCTGATGAAATCGTAAATATTAATATAAGTTTTATAAATTTAAGGAATTTAATCATAATTTTATAATGTACATTGTGAAATAGTTAAAAATATGACATTAGGCAATTATTATACAAAAATTCAAAATGATAATAATACTTAAAAATTTTTACGGAGTTTCGGCTATATGTCAAAAAATATACTTATTGATACTACAAATAATATTGAAACAAGAATTGCAGTTACCGAAGATGGTATACTGGATGATTTTGAGATTGAACCTAATAAAAAAAATGCTGTAAAAGGTGATGTATATCTAGCTAAAATTACTAGAATAGAACCATCTTTACAAGCAGCATTTGTTGATTTTGGAACTAACAGAAATGGTTTTCTGCCATTAACCGAAATACATCCTGATTATTTTAAAATTCCAGCAGCTGACGAAGCCAGAATCAAAGAGCTTACTGACAAAATAACTAATGAAAGTGACGAGGAAGAAATAAAAAATATAGATAGTGCCAATAAAAGTGAAGATACGGATGATGAAAATATCGATCCTAATGAAGATAATTCAGAAGAGCGTGAAGATAAAATCATTTCAATAAAGAAAAGAAAAAATAAAAAAATTAGTCCAAGAAAAGAATATTTTAATTTTTTTAGAAAATATAAAATTCAAGATGTAATTAGACCTAAGCAAGTATTATTGGTTCAAATTAATAAAGAAGAAAGAGGTCTAAAAGGCGCAGCTCTTACAACTTATCTTTCCTTTGCAGGAAGATACTGTGTTCTTATGCCTAATAGTATGAACAGTGATGGTATATCACGAAAGATAGGAGACTTGGAAGAGAGAAATAAATTAAAAAAAATAATTTCTTCTGTAAAGATTCCAGAGAATATGTCCGTTATAGTTAGGACAGCTGGAATTGGGAGATCTAAAAAAGAAATTTCAAAAGATCTCTCCTTTTTAGTAAGTCAATGGAATAAAATTCGTGAAATAACATTAAAATCAGAAGCTCCTAATATAATACATGAAGAAGGTAATATACTTAATAGAGCAATCAGAGACATGTTAAGTGATGATGTAGATAGCATTTTGGTTGAGGGTAAAGAAGGTTTTGCTAAAGTAAAAAAAATAACCAAAAATTTAGCTCCAAGTTTTGTCAAAAAAATAAAACAGTTTAAGTCAGTAGAAAATTCTCTTTTTGCATCTAATAATATTGAAACTCAAATCAATGATCTTTTTAGCTTGAATGTAAAACTGAAGTCAGGAGGTTCTATAGTAATTAATTCCACAGAAGCATTGGTAGCAGTAGATGTAAATTCAGGAAAAAATACATCAGAAAGAAATATAGAAAATACAGCATTAAAAACAAATTTAGAAGCATCAGTCGAAATTGCGAGGCAGTTAAGACTTAGAGATTTAGGTGGATTGATTGTTATAGATTTCATTGATATGGATGATTATAGAAATAATTTTAAAGTTGAAAAAAGTTTAAAATCAGCCCTTGTTAGAGATAGAGCTAGAGTACAAATTGGCAGAATAAGTATGTTTGGACTTATGGAACTTTCAAGACAGAGACTTAGATCTAGTTTAATTGATAAGTCATTTGAAAAATGCAATTATTGTAAAGGTTCAGGTTTAATTTTAAATTCCTCATCAATAGTTGATCAGATTATAAAAGTTATTAAAGAAAAGATATCTAACAATAACAAATCAATAATAGATGTTAAATGTAATAGTGAATTAGCAGAAAATATTTTAAATAATAAAAAAAATGAAATTTATATGCTAGAAAAAAATTTTGACTCTAAAATAAATTTTTATTTCAACCCTCAATACTCTTTACATAATCCAATAATAGATATTAATGAGGAAAATTCTTCTAAATCAGAGGATGATGCTAAACAAAATAATAGAAAAGTTAAAAAGACAGATAAGTCTAATAAAAAGAAGGTTATAAAAACTAAACCCAGGAAAAAAACAATTAAACAGAATGATAAAGAAAAAGAAAAAATAATTGAAAATCTGGAAACAAATAATGATATAGACTCAAAAGAGAGTGAAATTAATGAAAATGAAGAGAAAACCGGTTGGTGGTCTTAAAACAACACTATTTATTATTTTATTTTATTTTATTTTATCAAACAACTCATTTAGTTCTCAAATTTTAGATTATGAAATTGAAGAATTTATTGATGAACTTATAAGCGATATAATTAAAGTAAATAAAGTAAATAAACAAATTAAGTTTAAAATTAATAATAGTAATGAAATAAATGCTTTTGTAGATATTAATAATGTTATTCATATTAATTCTGGCTTAATAATTTATTGTTCAGACTATGTAGCATTATTGTCTGTATTAGCTCATGAAGTTGGTCATATACATCTCAACCATATTGCACATAGAAAAGAAAAAATAGAAAATACAAAAAAATATAATACTTTAGGTATTTTATCTGTAGTAGCTGGCTCAACATTAACTCAAAACCCTCAAATATTACAAGGAAGTATTCTAACCGCTGCAACTTTATCAAATCAATATATTGTATTTAGTAAAGAACAAGAAATGGAAGCAGATTTATATGCATTGAAAACACTAAATTTACTAAAAACTAATTCTAAATCTATTCAAATATTGTTAGAAACAATAGAGCAAAAATTATTAAATAAGGGTTTTTCAAAAGATAAACAAAGAGTTAGTACACATCCATATTTTGAGGATAGGATTTTATTAGCACAAAACTTTGAAAAAAATGAAGAAAATAATTTTAATGAGAGTTACAATCAAA
This sequence comes from uncultured Alphaproteobacteria bacterium, assembly GCA_902541435.1. Classification (GTDB taxonomy): domain Bacteria; phylum Pseudomonadota; class Alphaproteobacteria; order HIMB59; genus CACPNW01. Next base: position 3,006 of record CACBQR010000014.1, on the reverse strand, counting down.
GATTTAACTACATAAAAGCAAAATTTGTAGGTTATAGCGATAATGAGGAAATTTTAAGCGAATTAAATGAACCTTTTAAAGCTTATGCAGAATCAATTAAATTAGCTAGAAATGGGAATCTAAAAATGTCCCTCTATAATTTAAATGAAATAATTAAAAACAATAAAAATAATTTTTTACTAGAAACTAAAGCAGATATATTATTCTCGTATGGATATACAAAAGAAGCTACAAAGTTTTATAAAAAAAATTTAGAAAAATATCCTTTAAATTATTATGCTCAAATTAGAATATTTGAAAATATAGAAATAAAAAATTTATCTAATAGTGATACAGAGATAATTTTTCAAAATAATAAAGATCTTTTATATAAATTTTATAATAATAAAAATGTTCTGTTAAAATATTTTGAACTAGCAAAAAAATTAAATAAAAAAGAATGGTTACAATTCTTTAACTTCATTTTATCAGTAAAAAATATTAAAAAGGAAATTTTTGATTTTGAAATAAAAAATTTTAAAAATACTAAAGATAGTGATTTATTAAAACTTGTTACCATAATTCAGAATGTAAATTAATGAATGGATCTTTAGTATATCAAGATTATATAAATTTAATAAATAAAAATTTTATAATTACTGAAAAGACTAGAAACAATCAAATACAACCATCAAGCATGGACTTGTCTTTAAGTGAAGAATGTTATGAAATAAAGTATAGCTTCTTATCCTATAATTCAAAAGTTAGAGATAAATTAAAATATTTAGCTGTTAAAAAAATAAACTTAAGTAAAGAATTTATATTTAGAAAAAACAAAACTTATATTGTTAAACTTAATGAAAGTCTTAACTTAAAAAATAATATATTTGGTCACTGCAACCCAAAAAGTAGTACTGGCAGATTAGATATTTTTTGTAGAACACTTGTTGATTATGCAGAAGAATATGAAAAAATTCCTAAAAATTATCAAGGTGAAATATTTTTAGAAATTACATCTAGATCGTTTGATGTATCTTTTAAAAAAAATAATTCTTTAAATCAATTAAGACTTGTAAATAAAAATCATAATTATTTAACCGATAAACAACTTATCAACCTCAATAAAAAACAAAAAATTTCAAATCAAACTATAGAAAATGTTAAAATTGATAACGGATTAAAGTTATCAGTTGATCTAGCTGGATCAAATATTATTGCTTATGTTGCCAAAAAACATACTCCAGTTCTAAATTTTTCAAAAATAAAATCTCATAAAATTAATAATTTTTGGAATATAATTAGAAAAAATAATAAAAAATTAGTAATTGAAAAAAACAAGTTTTATATTTTGAGATCAAAAGAGAAAGTTATAATACCATCTAATTTAGCTGGCGAAATGATACCGTATGATACAGGCATTGGAGACTTCAGAGCACATTATGCAGGTTTTTTTGATCCTGGTTTTGGTCTAGGTAGAGGATCATATGCTGTTTTGGAAGTAAAAACAAATGAAGTACCTTTTTTATTAGAAGATGGTCAAACTATAGCTAGAATTAAATATGAAAAGTTGAACAAAAATAGTAATATTGTATACGGAAAAGATATTAAATCAAATTATCAAAATCAAGGTTTAAAATTAAGTAAGCATTTTAAATAGAATGAAAAAAATATTAATTATTAATGGCCCTAACCTGAATCTATTAGGTAATAGGGAAGATGATATTTATGGTAAAGACAGTTTAGATAAAATAAAATCTGATTGTGAAAAAAAAGCTGAAGAGAAGAAATTAGAAATTATTTTTTTCCAATCTAATAATGAAGGGGAAATAATTGATAAGATTCATGAAGTAAATAATAAATTTGATGGTTTAATTATTAATCCAGCAGCACTTACTCATTCATCAATTGCAATTCTAGATTCATTAAGAGCAATAAATAAACCCAAGATAGAAATTCATCTTTCAAATATTTATGCAAGAGAGGAGTATAGAAAAAAAAGTATTACTTCTGAAGGAGTACATGGTTTAATATGTGGATTTGGTGGAAATAGTTATCTTCTAGGAATTGAAGCAATATGCAAATTAATTTATAAATAGGTATGACTAAAATAGATAAAACTGATTTAGAGAATATTAAGGTAATCATTAAAGAATCAAAAATTAATAGTGTTGCTAAAATAAAAATAAAAAAAAATGACTATGAAATTGAGATTACCTCAAATGACTTCGTTGGAAACAATGTTTCTGTTCAAAAATTAGAAAAAAGTACTGAAGTTAAAGAGGCTGAAAATACAAATGAAGTTGTAAATGAAGATAATATTGTTAAATCTCCAATGGTAGGAGTTGCTTACCTTTCTGCTGATCCAAATTCACAACCTTATGTTAAAGTTGGTCAACATGTTAAAGCTGGTGATACTTTGTTGTTAATTGAAGCAATGAAGACTTTTAATGAAATCAAAGCTCCTAGATCTGGTATTATCAAAAAAATAGTTACTTTGAACAGTCAGCCCGTTGAATATGGTGATACTCTTATAATTTTTGAATAATGTTCAAAAAAATACTTATTGCTAATAGAGGTGAAATTGCATTACGTGTACTTAGAGCCTGCAGAGAAGTAGGAATCAAGACTGTCGCCATTCACTCTGATGTTGATGAAAATGCAATGCATGTAAGAATGGCTGATGAAAGTATTTGTGTTGGACCAGCTTCTGCACAATCAAGTTATTTAAACATACCTGCAATTATAACTGCTGCAACATTAACTGATGTAGATGCAATACATCCTGGATATGGTTTTCTAAGTGAAAACCAAAGGTTTGCAGAAATTATTGAAGAACACAATATTAAATTTATCGGACCAAAATCAGAACATATTAAAATGATGGGTAACAAAATTGATGCAAAAAAAATAATGGATGAAACAGGAGTGCCAACAGTAAAAGGTATAAATGATTTAAGTGATAAAAATAAAATTGAAGAGTTTATAAAAAAAGTAAAGTATCCAATTATAGTAAAAGCGGCAAGTGGT
>CACBQR010000013.1 GCA_902541435.1 uncultured Alphaproteobacteria bacterium | reverse complement strand
TACTGGTGACATCTATTGTTTCAACAAGAGAATTATCAGATGTTTTATAAATTTTTATATTGCCACTTTCTACATCCATCGGTTCACTAAAATTTAGAATTATATTAGCATCTATTAAAACACCAGTAGCATTATCTGCTGGTACTGAAGAACTAAGAGTTGGCGTTGTTAAATTATAGGCTGCAGGTAATGAATACTGTCTCACCCTATTGTTATCGTTTTGAGCAATAAATAATTTTGTTCCTTGATTATTTAATGCAATACTCCAAGCTTTCGTCGTACCTGCTGCAAAAGTATCTGCATATTTAGCAGTTGAAAGATCATAACCTGTAGTTAAGACATATTCATCAATTTCCTCACTATCCAAAATGAACATTGTCGTTCCATCAGGACTAAATATCAATGATCTTGGATCACCGCCAGTATTGCTTGAAATAGATAAAGTACGCACATATGTGACTGATGATAAATCAAATCCAGTTGATAAACTGTATTCATCAATCTCACCTCCATTAGCAGAATCAGTAGTAAACATTTTAGTACCATCACTGTTAAATGCTAAACCCACAGAACCTGGATTAGTCGCGTTACGATTTGATAATTCATAATCAACACCATCACTGGTTGCTGTTGTAACATCGAAAGCTGTACTTAGAGAATACTGTCTCAAATCAAAACTGCTGTGAGGCGCAAGGAACATTTTTGTACCATCATTATTAAATCTAATATCTTGAGGAGCAAGTCCGGCATTAAAGCTATCTAAACTTGTCCCAATTGTTGATGATAAATCAAATCCAGTTGATAAAGTAAATTGAGCTACTTTCCCGCCAGTTATGAACATTTTAGTCCCATCATTATTGAAAGTTATGCCTCTTATATATTGTGCCTTTCCTGTAGGTACATCATAATAGATATTATCGTATGACGTGTCAGCTGCTATAATAGGGCCAATATGAATACAATTGAAAAATAAAAATAGGAAAAGGTAAATTAAGTATTTATTTATTTTGACCACGCTTACAAACATAAAAACTTTTAATAATTTTTGGCCTTTTTTATTTTAAAATAGGGCTAGTGACCGACCTATTTGTATAATTGTGTCTTTTTAATTATTTTTTTTAAATTTAATAGAATTATTCATGGATACGACCATAAATTCTAGGCATATAGAAAAATAAAGTGATTGCTCTCGCAATAAAGAAAAAACAATGAGATAGCCATAATCCTGTATTGCCAAAACTTGCTATTAAAAAGAAAGAGACAACAATATAGATGGCGACAGATACGATCATCGCATTACGCAGTTCTGTTGTTTGCGATGCACCAACAAAGATACCATCAAATTGAAAACAAAAAGAAGCTGCAAAAGGAATAATGATTACCCAGTAAGAAAAGTTAAAACTAATTTCTCGAATGTCAGGTAAATCTGTCATCATAATGATGAAATAATTTTTACTAAAGAAAAAGATTACACATATTACTAAGCCAGTTGCTGTACTTAAGATAAATGAATTTTTTATGACATCTCTTAAGAGTTGTTTATTTTTTGATCCAATAGAATACCCAACAATACCCTCTGTAGAGAATGCATAAGCATCAAGAACATAAGCTGATAACATAATAAAATTTAGCAAAATGGTATTTGCTGCTACTGTTTCTTCACTGATAGAATTACCAAGATAAGTAAAATATAAAAAGGCAAAAGCAAGAAGAAGAGACCGGATAAATATATTAAGATTAATATTAAAAATATTTTTTACTTTACTGAAATTAAAAATTTTTTTTGAATTAAATTCTAATTTAGTCATCTTGCTTAAGTCATAGAATGTAAAGACTAAAAAGATAATTGTTGTCAGCGTTGAAGCTACGAGTGTGCCTAAGGCAACACCCAAAACATTTAAATTAAAATATAAAACAAAGACTAAGCTTAAAATTATATTGGTAATAGAATAAAACCCTACAATAAGGCTAGATGTTTTTGTATTTTGTAAACCAATAAACAATCCTGTGATCACAAAAATCGTTAGCTCGCCAAAAGAAGAGTAAATACGAAAAGTAAAATAATCTTTAAAATAAAGTTTTGTTTCCTGCGATAACTCAAAAATAGATAAGGAAATATTATATATGTATGTTTGAAGAATAACTAATAGGAGCGAAATAATAATAACAAAAGCAATATTACGTAAAAAAATATTTACGATTTCTTCATAATCTTTTGATCCATCTGCCTGTGCAATCATTCCAACCGTACCTGACCGTAAAAAACCAAAACTTCCAAAAAGAATGGAAAAGACACTTGCCGCAATACTGGTCGCAACCAAGTAACTAGCGTTATCAAGATTGCCCATTAAGCCCGTATCAACAATAGCCACAAAAGGAATAACTAAATTTGCAAAGAAAATAGGGATAGATAATTTAAAAATATTTTGAATAGATGATTTCGATGACATTTTTAATGTAACAAGAATTTATATTAGTAAAATTTGACAGTAAGTGATTAGTGGCAACTTTCTTAACAAAATATTCACTATCTTTATTTATCAAATCTTATAAAGCTTTACATACTTTAAATGAAAATTGGCAGATACAAATACGAGTTTGATTTCTTTAGTTGGATCAAAAAAACCGAGCTAGTAGAACTCGATGGTGTTAATCCATCAGACGATCCAGTGCGACCAGAACTTGATAATGACTTTCGTACATCAAAAGGAAGAAAAATTTTTGGTCTCAAATATAAAGATGATATTGAGGGTATTGCCTGCTTTGCCTTTACAAATGAAATACCAGCAACCATTAAAGAAATGGATTTGATGAGTGTTGAAGAAGATCAAGCAACCATTCCAATCGCCTATACGTTATGGTCTTTTAAAAAAGGGGCTGGGAAAAAAATTATGAAAGAGCTGCAAAAATATATCAAATCAAAAGAGCAGTTTGAAAGTATCATTACTATTTCGCCTTTAACTCCTGTTGCTACCCATTATCATATTCGAAATGGCGCAAGATTAATTAAGATTAACCCTACAACACAGAACTTCGAATATAAAATTTAAGACGTAGGGGTTCAAAAATTTTTATTTGAACTATTTATTTTACAAATCGAAACAAAATAAATATTGTTGGAAATGGCCTACCAGATAAATACTAATTATTCCGTTACTTTTGATGATGTTCTGCTCTCACCAGCGTATTCTGAGATCAAACCAAAAGATGTAGATACATCGATTACCATTGGAAAAGTCAAATTACATATTCCTATACTCTCTGCTGCTATGGATACCGTGACAGAGAATAAAATGGCAATCAATCTCGCACTAAATGGTGGTCTTGGTGTTATTCACCGTAATATGCCAATTGATAAACAAGCAAGTGAAGTCAAAAAAGTTCATAGCTTTAAAGTTAACAGTAAAAAATTTCAAAATGCTGTAATTAATTCTAACAAACAAATTGCAGTAGGCGCTGCAATCGGTGTTGAAAATAATGCTTACTTACGACTATTAGAATTATTAAAAGTCAGCGTTGATATTGTCTTTATTGATGTAGCTCATGCACATACAAAAACAACTTTACAGTTTATTGAAAAAGCAAAAAAAGTTTTAAAGAAAACCCCTCTTATAGTTGGAAACATTGCTACAAAAAAAGCTGCATCAGATTTAATTAGTGCTGGTGTTAATGCTATCAAAGTAGGTATTGGACCAGGATCAATTTGTACTACAAGAGTTGTAACTGGTGTTGGTATACCTCAACTCTCAGCTGTGATGGATACATTTCAAGTTGCCAAAAAATTTAAAATTCCAGTAATTGCAGATGGAGGAATAAAAACATCAGGTGATATTGCAAAAGCTATAGCAGGCGGTGCAAGTGCTTGCATGATAGGTTCTTTATTTGCCGGCACTGAAGAGTCACCAGGAAAATTATTAACGATTAAAGGTAAAAAATTTAAATCATATAGAGGTATGGGTTCTGTAGGAGCAATGCAAAAAGGGTCTTTTGACCGATACTCCCAAGAAGAAACAAAGAATGCAAAAAAATTAGTAGCAGAAGGTGTGGAAGGGATGGTTCCATATAAAGGTAAAATAGAAGATGTAGCCTATCAACTTGTTGGTGGTTTAAAATCTTCGATGGGGTACACTGGTCATAAAACAATTAAGAAAATGCAGGGCAACTGTAAATTTGTGTTTATTTCTAAAGCAGGAGCCCGCGAGAGTAATGTTCACGATGTCATTATGTAATAATGTATCGAATCATCTTTGAATTGATACAATAAAATAATAATGGTTTCAGCATCAACAAAACATAAAGTAGCAATTGTGATGGGTAGTAAATCTGATTATGCTACCATGAAAAGTTGTGAAAAAATTTTAAAATTACTGAAAGTTAAGTTTGAAACTAAAATTGTTTCTGCTCACCGCACTCCGGAGAGAATGTTCAAATTTGCCAAAGCGGCGGAAGATAATAATATTTCTGTCATTATTGCCGGTGCAGGAGGCTCTGCACATTTACCAGGCATGATTGCATCATTAACAACTATACCTGTGATCGGTGTACCAGTGGAAAGTCGTAAATTAAAGGGATTGGATAGTTTGTTATCTATAGTACAAATGCCAAAAGGTATCCCTGTTGGTAGTGTGGCAATTGGTGAAGATGGAGCAATGAATGCTGGTTTATATGCAGCTTCCATTATTGCTCTTACTAATAAAGAAATTAAGAAAAATTTAAAAAATTATCGAACTAAACAATCAAAAGCTGTTAAACAAAAACCATAAGTCATGAATACACCAACACTTGGCATTATCGGTGGTGGACAATTAGGAAGTCTTTTAGCAGATGCAGCAAAAAAAATAGATATACAAACCGTCATATTGAGTGATGATCTTGATGCGCCCGGGAAACACTTTGCGACTAAATTTATTTTTGGTCAGTATGATGATGATGCAATAATAAATAATTTTATTGATGAAGTTGATCTTGTTACATATGAATTTGAAAATATTCCCTTCGCAATACTAAAAAAGATTAATGAAAAGAAACAAGTTTTACCTAAACCAGAAATTAATCGACTCATTCAACACCGGGAAACAGAAAAAAAATTTCTCAATGATAATAATATAACAACAACAAAATATGTAATTGTTAAAAATGAAAAGGATTTGAGTGAAAATGTAGACTTGCTTCCTGGTTTGTTAAAAACAACAACATTAGGATACGATGGTAAAGGTCAGTATAAATTAAACACTGTAGATGATGTTACGAACGAAATTGATTTTACAAAAGAATACATTTTAGAAAGACTCATTCATCTTAAAAAAGAAATTTCAGTCGTCATTACTCGTTATGATCAAAATAGTTATGAGATCTATGATCCTATCGAGAATGTTCATGAAGAACAAATTTTAAAATATTCAAAAATACCAAGTGATATCTCTGACGACATACGAATAAAATCAATTGAGTGGGCAAAACAAGTTGTAGAAAAACTAGATTATATTGGAACGTTGTGTGTAGAGTTTTTTATTGATACTGATGATATTTTATATGCTAACGAAATTGCTCCTCGCGTTCATAATTCTGGACATCTGACAATGAATTCTCATAATATTAGTCAATTTGAAAATCATGTACGAGCAGTATGCGGCTTAGAAAAAATTGAAACAAAAAAATTGTATAATGCCAAAATGATTAATTTAATTGGTGATGAGATATCACCGTACCGAAATAAAAAATTTAAGGATAACGAATTTTTTTATGATTATTTAAAAACAGAAATTAAACAAAAAAGAAAAATGGGTCATTTAACGATTATAGAAAAATAAATTATTAACTTAAATTAAATTGATCAGTTAACTGCGTTACTAATTGATATTTATTGGCAACATTTACTAAATCTTCTCCTTCACGAAAAGATTGCTTATCTAATTGTTTAGTGGGATCTCCTCCAGGCCATATTCGCCAACTATCATTATCAACAACATCAGATAAAACTAACGAGTTATCCGATACTTTAAAACCAAGCTCAAACTTAATATCAACCAAATGTATAGGACCATCAATTGTCTTAATAGTTTTCCATTTGTCTTCAATAAGCTGAAAACTTGGAAGAATAATTTTATTAATAGCTATTTCTAATTCTTGATCAGACAATAATTTTTTGGTTTTCATCAAGCTTTTGCTTGTTATAGGTTGTTTGGCAGAAAATAACTCCCATTCTTCTCCAGTTTTAACAAAAGGATCCGTAAATACACCCTCTTCCCATTTTCCATCTTTTAAAAATTGTCTTCTCGCTTCACTCTCATCCATTTGAACAGGTTCTGTAACATGAGGAGGGATAACAACTGCTTGTTTATGAAATATTTCCCAAACTAAGTTTTCAAATTGATGAGGATTGCTTTTATCTTTTTCAAATTGAGTGTTTCTACTTAAATAACTTCCCCATGCATAGCGTCTAACTACAAATTCTAAAGGAAGCATATTACAGTTGTAACTTAAAAGACTATTTGGCGAATCTTGTTCAATAAATGATGTTGCAATACCTGCCTTGGTTAGCATACTAAACACATTACTTGTTTGTTTTGTCTTTTGTATTCCAATATCTTTAATTTCCTCTTTCTTCGCTGCATCCCCACCTGTTAAAAAATCTTTTGTTACAATTCGAATGATATTTTGATCATTTGTTTTCTCAATAATTTTTGTTTTTCCTTCAACTAAAAAAGAATTACTCATCAATATATCTCCAACCAATATCTTTTCGATAATACCCTTCAGCCCAATTAATTTGATTGATTATATTGTGAATATTTTCTCTAATAGTTTTTAAATCTTTACCCGTATTAGAAATATTTAAGACGCGCCCACCATTAGATAGCCATTTGTTTTCTTTACACATTGTTCCTGCATGAAATAGATAGTCATCTGATGTTAAAGTAAGATTTTCCAAATTATTAATTGGTGTTAATTTTTTATATTCCTCTGGATAACCATGAGCAGCCATTACTACTGTCATGGCATAATCATTTTTCCACTTAATTTTTTTTATTTCATTTAAGGTGCCTACCGCTGATGCATGAAGGAGCTCTAATAAATCTGTTTCTAATAGAGGAATAATTGCTTGTGTTTCCGGATCACCGAAACGAACGTTAATTTCGAGTAAATTTGGACCCTTATCTGTTAGAATTAATCCTGCATAAAACATTCCTTGATAATTGATGCCCTGTTCAGCAAGATGTTGAACAATAGGCTCAACAAATGTTTTGGATAATTCATTCATTTTATTTGATGAAATAGAAGGAACAGGTGTGTAGGCTCCCATACCACCAGTGTTTAACCCTTTTTCTCCTTCTAAGATTTTTTTATGATCTTGTGCTGTTGTAAGTGGCAACACAAATCCATTTTTATCAACAAGTGAAAATAAACTTACCTCTTCTCCAACTAAAAATTCTTCAATAACAACAACTGAACCAGCATCACCAAAAGAATTATCTTTAAAACATTTAATCAGTGCATCTTTTGCGTTTTCCATTGTTTGACAAATAATAACTCCTTTTCCTGCTGCTAAACCATCAGCTTTAATAACAAGAGGATAGGATTGGTTTTGACAAAAATTCAAGGCATCATCATAGTTGTCAAATACGTCATAAGCGGCTGTTGCTATATGTAATTTTTTACAAATATCTTTTGTAAACTTTTTTGATTTTTCTAGCTCAGCTCCCATCTGATCAGGACCAAAGACTAAAATAGAGTTGTTCATTAAAAGGTTGGATAATCCTTTAGTTAAAGGTAGTTCTGGACCTATCACCACGAGATCAATTTTATTTTCTAGACAAAATTGAAGAATAGCATCATGATCATTAACATCTATAAAAATCGAAGAAGCAATCTCACTGATACTATCACTTCCAGGAATACAATATAAATTAGAACAATTAGGAGATTGTTTTATGCCATAACATAATGCGTGCTCTCTTCCACCATTACCAATGACAAGAACGTTCATGAAAAAAAATAACTCATTAATTAGTTATTTGAAGCAAGACTTAAAAATGATAGTTTTTTTAAGCTTTCGTCATTCAAGTAATCTAAAGGTCTGACTGGGTACTCTCCTGTAAAATAATGATCAGTGAATTGAGGGTTATCATTATTTCTATGTTCATAACCAAGAGCTTGATACAGACCATCTAATGATAAAAATTTTAACGATTTAGCTCCAATATATTTGCACATTTCCTCTAAATTTTTATTTGCAGCCAATAATTCTTCTTGGGTTGGAGTATCGACTCCGTAAAAATCTGGATATTTAATTGCAGGTGATGCAATACGCATATGGACTTCTTTTGCTCCAAAATCATAGAGCATTTTTATTATCTTAGTGGATGTTGTTCCTCGAACTAATGAATCGTCAATTAAAACAACTTTCTTATTTTTAATAGAACTTTGGTTAGGATTTAATTTTAACTTTACACCTAAACTTCTAATTTGCTGAGTTGGCTCAATAAATGTTCTACCCACATAATGATTTCGTATTAATCCTAACTCAAAAGGAATACCAGACTCTTGACTAAAACCAAGCGCAGCAGGAACACCAGAGTCTGGAACTGGTACGACTACATCAGGTTTTATATCGGTTTCTTTAGCTAAGTATGTGCCTAAATTTTTTCTATATTCATAGGCGGTTTTATTTTTTAAAATACTATCTGGCCGCGAAAAATAAATATATTCAAATACACATGGTTTGATTTGTTTTTTTGGAAAGGGTCTTCTACTTTCAACTTTATTATCTTTAATAACTACTACTTCACCATTTTCAATTTCACGGATAAATTTTGCACCTATAATATCTAAAGCACAAGTTTCAGAGGCAAGGATAAATGCATTTTTAAATTTACCTAAAACAAGTGGGCGAATACCTAATGGATCTCTTGCACCAATCAACGTACCATTAGCAATAATTGATAAAGCATAACCACCTTGAATTTGCATTAAAGCATCAATAATTTTATTTAAAATATCTTTCTTTTTTGAACGAGCTACAAGTTGAACAATTGTTTCAGTATCAGATGTTGTTTGAAATATTGCACCTTCTCTTACCATTTGCTCTCTTAAAAGGAGTGCATTGGTTAGATTACCATTATGAGCAATACTAATAGCACCACCATGAAGGTCAGCATAAAAAGGTTGTATATTTCTTATTGTTTCACCGCCTGTGGTTGAATAACGATTGTGCCCTATTGCAATTTTTCCCTTTAACTTTTCTAATGAGTGTTTCTTCGTAAAATTATCTCCAACTAATCCAAATTTTCTTTCTGAGTGATAGGAGTTGCCATCATAACTGACAATTCCACAACCTTCTTGACCACGATGTTGCAACGCATGCAAACCAAGAGCTGTTAAAGCTGCAGCATCTTTGGTTCCACTTATTCCAAAAACACCACACTCCTCATTAAATCTGGGAACATGAGATTGCCTTATCTCAAATTTTTTTAGGAAATTTAATCGATTTTTCATCTTACTGTTGTCTTGTTAAAAGTGTTTTTGCAACCATCTGTAATGCTCTTGGATAAACCTTATGCTCTTCTATCAATATTTTCTTTGAGAGTGATTCGGTATTATCTTTCTTCAAAATCTTTACTTTTTTTTGCAAAATAATCTTTCCAGAGTCAATTTTAGCGCTTACGTAATGAACACTACAACCAGAATAGCTCGCTTTAGCCTTTATGGCCTGATCCTGAGCATTTAAGCCTTTGAAAGCTGGAAGATAAGATGGATGAATATTGATTAATCGCGATCGCCACTTCCTTACAAATTTTGATTCTAAAACTTGCATAAAACCAGCCAAACAAATGATATCTATATTTTTTAGATACTTCATGACTTTATTTTCAAAATTTTTTCTTGGAATAAAATGTATGAATGGAATTTTATTTTTTTTGGCAATAGTTAAACCTTTTGCTTTGGAGTTATTAGAGACAACTAATTGAACCTCTACTAAACTTTGTTTTGTAAATGATGATTGTATTAGTGATTCTAAATTGGAACCTCTTCCCGATATGAAAATAGCAACTTGTAATTTTTTCAACTAAATGTGCACCTTGATGATTTGTTAACTTCTATTTTCCCAATTTCAAAAATATCTAAATTTTCATCTTTTATTAATTGTTCAAATTCTTTGTAATTATTTTTTGAAATAGTCATTATCAAACCTAATCCACAATTAAAGGTTTTCAACATTTCTTCATCTGAAATGTTAGCTAAACTTTGAAACCATTGGAAAATTTCTTCATCACAAATAAATTTTTTATCAATCCTTGCTGATAAATTTTCAGATAGCATTCTTGGTGCATTACCAATAATACCTCCACCTGTTATATGTGAAATACCGTTGATAAGATTTGTTGTTAAAATTTTTTTTAAAAAAGGAAAATATAATTTTGTTGGAGCCATTAAGGCTGCTGCATTTGTTTGATAAGATGATTTAAATTCTGTTTCTTTATGTAGATCTATATTTTTATCTTTCAAAACTTTTCTAATGAGAGAATATCCATTTGAATGAAAGCCCGAAGATCTAATCCCATATAGAAGATCATCTTCTTTCATGACATCTCTTTTAGGTAGAATTTTTTTTCTCTCTACTGCACCAACACAAAATCCAGCAAAATCAAAGTCATCTTTTTTATAAAGCCCAGGCATCTCTGCTGTTTCACCGCCAATAAGAGAGCAATTATTTATCTTGCAAGCTTCAGTAATGCTTTTCATAATTTTTAAAAAAGAATTTTTATCAATCTTAGAAGAAGCATAATAATCTAAAAAAAATAGTGGCTCTGCCCCATGACAAAGAATATCATTAAGGCACATACCAACCAGATCATGACCCAAACCATCTAAAATGTCAGTTTCAATCCCTAGTAATATTTTTGTCCCTATGCCATCTGTGCCAGAGACCAATAAAGGATCTTCATATCCACAATTTTTAAGATCAAAAATACCACCAAATCCGCCAATTTTATCAAAATTTCCGTTTCTGTTTGTTGACTTGCTTAGCTCAGAAATATCTTCAACAAGGGCATCTGTATTTTCTATATCAACACCTGCTTCTTTATATGTTGTCATATTTAATTAGTTTTAAACGAATCGTTAACGAGTAAACTATTAATATAGTAAATTAAGTTGATTCGTACTCATAATGACAAATACAATTCAAATTCTCTCCATTGAGAAGACAGGGAAAGAAAGTTCACTACAAAAAGAACACAATAATAAATCCATCAAAATTATAGATGGATATTTCTTTTCGAGAAATCTTGATGATCAAAAGTTTACTAAAATAAGTAAACTTATTTCTAATGATGTTTCTCAAACAATATTAACAAAAAAAAATGTAAAAAAGGTTTTATCTAGTTATAGTAATTTTAACTGGGTTGTAGAAATAAAATTTTTACCAGGTGTAACTGATAATATTGCTACAACTGTAAAAGAGATAATCAAAGATAATCTTAACAGTAGTTTTAAAAGCTTTGAACTTGGTTCAACAAAAATTATTTTAATAAAAGGAAGAAAAGAAGATATTACCAAAATATCTAAAAATGAAGCAAATCCCTTAATTCAAACAATTAAGATTTATCCATTTAAACAATATTTAGATAATTTTAAAAAAAATCAATTTAAAATAGAAAAAGTAAAATTACCGAAAAAAAAATATAGTAAAAAAGAAATTAATTTAGATATTTCTGATCATCAACTTAGTCTTATTGGTAAACTTGGTATTGAAGAAAATGATAAATCTAGAAGAGGAACACTTGGCTTAGATCTAGAATCTTTAAAAGTCATAAGAAATTATTTTTCCGCTATAAAACGTAAACCAACAGATGTAGAAATTGAAACATTAGCACAGACGTGGTCCGAGCACTGTAAACACAAAATATTTTCAGCTAAGATTGATGATATTCAAGAAGGTATATTTAAAAAATACATTAAAGGCGCTACTGAAAAAATTATTCAATTAAGAAAAGATAATTTTTGTGTTTCTCTTTTTACGGATAATGCTGGTGGAATAGAATTTAATAAAGATTGGATTATTTGTCATAAAGTTGAAACACATAATACACCTTCAGCCTTAGATCCATTTGGTGGTGCAATCACTGGAATTGTTGGTGTTAATAGGGATTGTCTTGGATTTGGGAAAGGAGCAAAACCTATAGCGAATACGTATGCATATTATTTAGCAGACCCGAATAAGAAATATCAATTGTATCGTCAAAAAAATAATAAGGATCCAATGCTTCCAGCAAATTTTATTGCTAAAGGTATTATCAGTGGTGTTAGAGTTGGAGGAAATTGTTCAGGTATCCCTACTCCTCAAGGTAATGTGTATTTTGATGACCGGTTTGCAGGAAAGCCTCTTGTGTTTTGTGGAACAGTTGGGATTATTCCAAAAAAAATAAAAGGAAAATTATCACATAAGAAAAAAGCTAATCCAGGAGATATTATACTAATGGCTGGAGGTAGAGTAGGAAAAGATGGCATTCACGGTGCAACATTTTCATCAGAAGAATTAGATCCTAATAGTCCAGTCTCTGCCGTACAAATTGGTGATCCAATAACACAGAAGAAAATGTCTGATGTCATCATTAGAGAATTGCGAGATGAAAATCTTTACTCAAGTATAACAGATAATGGAGCAGGAGGATTATCATCATCAATAGGAGAAATGGCAAAAGAGAGTGGTGGTTTTATAGTTAATCTTGAAAAAGTTCCTCTCAAATATAATGGATTATATCCTTGGGAGATTTGGGTTTCTGAATCACAAGAAAGAATGACACTAGCAGTACCTCCAGCGAACGTAAAAAAAGTTATAAAGAGATTTAATGCAAGAGGTGTGGAAGCAACAATAATTGGTAAGTTTATTAAAAAAGATAAAGCTATAGTAAAATACAACAAAACTGAAATTCTCAATTTAGATATGGAATTTCTTCATGAAGGTTATCCAAAATTAAATTTAAAAACATCTTTTCCAAAAATTAAAAAAGAAAAGAAAAAAATAATTAAGAAAAGTTCTTTGATAGATAAGTTACATAAACTTCTCTCTAGTCCAAATATTGTATCAAAAGAATTTATAGCCACTCAATATGATCACGAAGTACAAGCTACCTCTATTATAAAACCATTACAAGGAGAAGGCAGAGTTTTTGGAAATGCTACTGCTATTAAACCCATATTTGATGATGAAAAATCAATAGCTCTTTCTCAAGCTGCTTATCCTCAGTACGCCGAAACAAATCCTTATGATATGGCTGGGTGCTCTATTGATACAGCATATAAAAATTTAATTGTAAGTGGTGCCAACTCAAAAAAAATTGCAATTCTTGATAACTTTTGTTGGTGTAGCTCCGATGAACCTGATCGCTTATATCAATTGAAAGAAGCGGCAAAAGCTTGTTATGATTATGCAGTTGCTTACCAATCACCATTTATTTCAGGAAAAGATAGTATGTTTAATGATTTTAAAGGTTTTGATAAAACTGGAAAATCAGTAAAAATTTCAATACCTCCAACTTTGCTTATTTCTTCTATTGGAGTGGTAGATAAAATTTCACACTTAACAAAAATAACACCCGATGATGGTGATATACTTTTAGTTTTAGGAAATACCTGTAATGAATTACAGGATAGTGTTTATTCCAAAATTATAGGTTATGAAAAATCAAAAAATCCAGTTGTAAATAGCAAGGATGCACTTCGCATATATAGAAATTTTGAAAAAGCTAATAAACTTGGAATTATAAATTCTGCAATTGGAATAGATTTGGGTGGAATAGGAATTGCAGTTACAAAGATGGCAATTGCTTCAAAAAAAGGTTTAACTTTTGATTTAAAACTAAAAAATAAAATCTCAGTTGACCAATTTTTATTTTCTGAAACACAAAGTAGAATTCTTGTTTCTCTTAAAAAAAATAAGTTACCCAATTTTAAAAAAATATTTAAAGCTTCTGATTATACAATTATTGGTAAATGTACGGGCTCAGATGTAATTGAGTTTAAAGATAACAAAAAAATTATGAGAGGTAAAATTTCAGATTTTGCTAAGTCATACAAACAAAATATTAAAGGGTTATGAACGTATTAGTCCTGTCAGGTTATGGTATTAATTGTGAAAATGAAACACTACATGCATTTAAAGTAGTAGGATTTAAAGGAAAAATTATTCATATTAATGATCTGATTCAAAATCCTAAACAACTTAATAACTATCAAGTATTCGCTATACCTGGTGGTTTTTCTTATGGCGATGATACAGGCTCAGGAAATGCAATGGCGAAAAAAATTATGACCAATTTATATGATCAACTAATAGATTTTTCATTAAAAGATAAATTAATCATAGGTATTTGTAATGGATGCCAAATATTAATTAATCTTGGATTAGTACCAAGCCTAAATAAAAAAGATCCAGAAGTAGCATTGATTGAAAATAAATCTGGTAACTATGAGTGTCGATGGGTTGATGTAAAAGTAAGTAATAATAAATCACCATGGCTAAAAAATATTAGTACGCTGAACTTGCCTGTTGCACATCAAGAAGGGCAATTTATGATACCTATTAATCTACTAAAAAGTATCAAAGCTAATAACCTTATTGGTTTGCAATACATTAATCATCGTAAAAAATTAGCAAAAGGTCAATTTCCTTTTAATCCGAATGGATCTAAAGATGATATCGCTGCGCTAACAAATCAAAATGGGAATGTTCTTGCAATGATGCCTCATCCTGAAAGAGCATTTTATAATTATCATATTCCCAATTGGCAAAGTAAAACCCTAAAAAAATTTGGGGATGGATATAAAATTTTTATGAACGCAAACAAATTCTTTGCATAAATTATACTGCTATATCTACTATTTTTTTCATCACGGTTGGCATTCTAGAGCTAGAATAAGAAGATTTCTTTATCCAATTACTTTTTGATAATTTTGCTTTTTTAACATTGCCATAAAAAATTTCTGTTTCTAAATCAAAATGACTAAATGAATATTCAAATGAGCCTTTAGATTGTAATTTTGTTTTTATTTTTTGTATATCTTGATCAGTGGTTAATAATTTCTTATTTTTAACCCAAACATCATTTGGTACTTCAAGCATGGAAGCCAACATTCCTTTATTTGGTCTACTTCGCACAAGGATTTCATTCTTTTCATTCACAATTACATAAGCTCTTGTATACTTTATAGGCTTAATAGTTTTCTTTTTTAGTTTTAAAGGAATTTTTTGCTGTAAATTTTTTTTATATGATTGGCAAAATTTATTAATTCCACAAATATTACATTTAGGGTTTCTTGGAAGACAGATCTCTGATCCGTAATCCATAAAAGACTGAATTAAATTTGAAGAATATTTATCTGAGATGAATTTTTTTCCTAAATCTTTAAGTTTATTTTTGACTTTATTAATTGGTTTATCGATAGCATATAACCTAACCAAAATTCTCTCAATATTAGCATCAAGTGGCATAACTGATTGATTGTATCCTATTCCAAGAATTGCTTTTGCTGTGTAATCTCCAATACCAGGAAGTTGGATGAGTTCGTCGTAAGTTTTTGGTATGTTATTTTTAAAATTTTTATTTATTATTTTTGCAGACCTTAATAAATTTCTTGCTCTTGAATAATAACCAAGGCCTGACCAGTACTTTAAAATATTTGGTTCTGAAGTTTGCGCTAATTTATTTAGTGAAGGCCATTTTAAAATAAAATCATTAAATTTATTTTTTACGGTATTTACTGTTGTTTGTTGGAGCATATACTCACTTACAAATACAAAGTATGGATCAGGTAAATTGAGAGTATTTTTCTTCCTCCATGGTAAATTTCTGGCATTCACTGAATACCATTTAAGCAAAAACTTTATTACTTGTGTTTCGTGTTTAAACATATTGCTTTCATATTTAGGTACTATAAATTATTTATGAATATGGACAAAAAAAATATAAAGCAAAAAAGAACATTTGTTCCACAATCTATTGGCGATACTCTTAGGAAGGTTAATAGAAAATTTTCCTCTAAATATAATCGAACAGAATTTATAATTAACTCCAAATGGCCTGAAATTGCTGGTAGTTATTTTAAAGAATATTCAGAGCCTTTAAATGTTTCAAGGGTACGTGATTTTGAAAATGATGTAGGTGAAATAGTATATAAAAATTATCTAAATGTGAGTGTTGCCCCAGCCGCAGCCATTGAATTTCAACACTTTAAGGATACTATAATTGAAAAAATTAATACTTATTTTGGTTATAGAGCTATAATAGACTTGAGAATTCATCAAAATTACATACCTAAATATACTCATATGAAACAAACTAAGAAAAAACAAATAGATAAAGATGACATAGAATTTGTTAAGCAAAACGTTAAAGAATTTCAAAATTCCGATTTAAAAAAATCACTATTAGATTTAGGTAATAAAATTACAACTGAGGACAAATAATGAAAATTAAAATTTTATTTATTTCTATTATATTATCACTACTTTTTATTAATGCCAAAGCAGCTGAAAACTCAATACTAGAGGTTAAAGATAATGATTTTTATATTGGAGAAGACAATGCCCCAATCACAATTATAGAATATGCTTCAATGTCTTGTAGTCACTGTGCAGATTTTCATAATGATACCCTAGAAGAATTAAAAAAAGAGTTTATTGATACTGGTACAGTAAAGTTTATTTTTCGAGATTTCCCATTTAATTATCCAGCTCTTGCTGGAAGTATGATTTTAAGATGCGTCCCAGAAGATGTAAGATACCATTATATGAATGGGCTTTATAAACTTCAAAATAATTGGGTTAATAGAGATCATTCTAAAACAAAATCTGAGTTATACAAAATAATGCAAAGTGGCGGTATGCAGAAAGAGGACTTTGATGCATGTCTAAGTAATGTTGAATTAGAGAATCAATTACTTGAGGGTGTAATGGAAGCTCAGAGAGAATATAAAATAGGTTCCACCCCTTCATTTATTATTAATGGAGTACTTTATTCTGGGAATAAAAACATAAAAGAGTTTAGACAAATCATCGATAAAATATTATCACAATAGTTGATGATTAATTTTAGGACCCTTAAAGTCAAAGGCTTTAAGTCTTTTGTTGAACCAACAGAAATTTTAATTGAAAATGGTTTGACAGGTATTGTGGGGCCAAATGGATGTGGTAAATCCAATCTCGTTGAAGCTTTTAGATTCGTTATGGGTGAGCTTTCGCCAAAACAAATGAGAGGAAGCGAATTAGACGATGTTATCTTTAATGGAACAGATGATAGACCGGCATGGGATATTGCTGAGGTTACTATAGATTTAGATAATAAAGCAAGAAAAGCACCAAGTATTTTCAATGAAAATGATACTATTGAAGTCACTAGAAGAATTTGGCGAGGTGAAGGCTCAGAATATAGAGTTAATGGCAAGGAGGTGCGATTAAAGGATGTGCAATTGCTATTTGCTGATGCAGCAACAGGTGCTCGTTCAACATCAATGGTTAGTCAAGGTAGAGTTGGTGCGATTATAGCCGCTAAGCCTGAGCAAAGAAGAACGTTGCTTGAAGAAGCTGCAGGAATTACAGGTCTACATTCAAGACGACACGAAGCTGAATTACGATTAAATGCGACTGAAAATAATTTAGAGCGTGTAAAGGACGTATTGAAAGCACAAGATGAACAACTTACAATATTAAAGAAACAATCAAAACAAGCTGAAAGATATAAGTACATCCAAAAAGATATTACAAAAGCAAGAGCTAGATTATTTTATAAAAAATGGATTGATGAAAAAGATAAATTAAGAAATGCTAATGAAAAAATTCAATCTGAAACAAATGTTGTAAATGACCAAACACAAGTTGTTGCACAAATAAATGTCGAATTTGAAAAAGTTCAAGAAAGCCTTCCAAACCTTAGAGTCCAAGAAAGTAAGGTTGCAGCTGAACTGCAAAAATATTCTATTAGTCTAGAAAACCAAGAAAAAGAAATTGAAAGAGCGAATATTGCAGTAGACGAAACAAAAGTCCGTATAGAACAAATTAAAAATGACATTGATAGAGAAAAATTTTTATTTGAAGATGCAAAACAAAATCTTGAAAGAGTACAAGAAGAAAAATCAATACTTTTAAAACAACAAGGTGATCTTTTTATTCAAAATGATGATGATCAAAATAATGAAAATGTTTCTAATAAAAAAAATAATAACCCAATAATTGATTATCTAGATTTTGAAGATGGTCTTGAACAAGCAATTGCTGCAGTTTTTTCAGATGAGTTAATTGCATCTATTGATGAAGAACAAAGCATTTTTTGGAGAAAATTAGATGTGGAAGATTCTTCCTTTAACTCAGAAATTACAAAATTTTCTTCTCTAATCAAAGCACCGGATAATTTGAAAAAGAAATTAGAATTTGTTGGATTAATAGAAAATAAGGAAAATATTTTAGAAATTCAAAAAACCTTAAAGCCAGGACAAATATTAGTCAGCAAACTAGGAGAAATTTGGAGATGGGATGGCTATGTATCCAAAGGTAAACAAAATAATTCTACTAAAGCCATATTAGAGCAATTAAAAAATAGAAGAATAAAGCAATTAAGTGCTGAAGAAAAACAATGGAATGATATTTCTTCAAAGGCAAATCAAAGAATAGAGGAGTTAAATTCAAGGCAAAATACATTAATTAGTGAATTATCTAATCTCCAATCCGTTCCTGAAGATGTATCAAGTGAAAAATTAAAAATACAAAAGCTGATTGATGAAAATAAGACTTCTTATGAGCAAATAGCTGAGCAGCTTCGTCAAACTGAACAAAATTCTAATGAAATCAATAAGAAATTAAAATTAGAAGAAATTAAATTAAATGAACTACGAGAAGAGAGAATCAGAACTGAAGGTCAAATTAATACAATTAATGAAGCAATAAAGTTATTATCAACTCAGGTAAAAGAAAGATTAAGTATAGAACTAGAAGAGCTTTACAATATTGGAGAAATAGATCCAAATAAAATTTTGGGTGAGACTAATGATTTAGAAAAAAAATTAGAAAGACTAATTGCTGAACAAGAACGTTTAGGTGGTGTTAATCTTCTTGCAGAACAAGAATCCAAAGATTTAGAAGAAAAAGTAAATACAATAAAGAAAGATCAAAATGACCTTTTAAGTGCAATTGCAAAACTAAGAGAAGCAATTGATTCACTTAATACAGAAGGTAGACAACGTTTACTTGCTGCATATGGAATAGTTAATGAAAATTTTCAAAAATTATTTACTAGGTTGTTTGGTGGTGGCAAGGCTTATCTTAAATTTACAGATGAATCAGATCCCCTTCAGGCTGGTTTAGAAATATTTGCTAGTCCTCCTGGAAAAAAATTACAAAATCTAAATTTACTCTCCGGGGGTGAGCAAGCTCTTACAGCATTATCATTATTATTTGCTGTATTTTTATCAAACCCAGCTCCAATTTGTGTACTCGATGAAGTTGACGCTCCATTAGATGATACTAATGTTGATAGATTTTGTTCATTAGTGGAGGAAATAGCTAAAACTTCTTCAACAAAATTCTTAGTAATAACTCACCATAGAATGACAATGGCAAGAGTAAATAGATTATTTGGTGTTACCATGCCTGAGAAAGGTGTATCACAATTAGTTTCCGTTGATCTTGAAAAAGCAATTGAGATAAAAGAGCAAGACGCTAGAAATGAATTATAAAAATAAAAATTTAGAAAAATTGGGTAAAAAAATTGATGATTTAGATAATCAAAATAAAGAACCTAATATCAAAAAAAAAGAAAGTGGTGCAGGATTTGGTTTTAAAATTAGCACAGAAATAATAGCTGCACTAGTTGTTGGAGTTGGAATTGGGCTTATTGTGGATAATTACTTTAATACTAAACCAATAGGCTTAATTATTTTCTTCATATTTGGCGCATTAGCTGGATTTTTGAACGTTTATCGTGTAATGCGTCGCATTGAAAAGCAAAGGTAATTTTAATATTCAATATCAATTATGGCCGCAAAAGATAGTCCTCTAAAACAGTTCGAAATAGATCCAATATCTAATATTGAACTTGGTGGTTATAACATTTCTTTCACAAACTCATCTTTAGCAATGCTAACTACTGTTTTAGTGATTACTCTATTTTTAACTTTAACGGTGAACACAAGATCAATTATACCTTCTAGGATGCAGCTTATCTCAGAGCTGATGTATAATTTTATTGCTCAGTTACTCTCAGATACAGTTGGAGATAATGGAAAAAGATATTTCCCATTTGTTTTCTCTTTATTCATGTTTGTACTAATTGGAAATATGGTTGGAATGGTACCTTATCAATTTACTTTCACGAGTCACATTATTGTAACATTTGCATTAGCAGCAGTTGTATTTATTGGCGTAACTATTCTTGGATTTATTAACCATGGCATTAAGTTTTTTGCTTTCTTCTATATACCAGGTGTGCCGTTTTACATGCATCCACTGCTTATTCCCATTGAGGTAATTTCTTATTTATCAAGACCTATAAGTTTATCAGTTAGATTATTTGCAAACATGCTGGCTGGTCACACACTACTAAAAGTATTTGCAGGCTTTGTAGTTTCAATGCCTTTTTTTACAGGAGTTTTTCCTTTAGCTTTCATTGTAGCTTTAACAGGATTAGAAATTTTAATTGCTTTTTTGCAAGCATATGTGTTTGCAATACTGACGTGTTTATATATTAACGATGCTTATCATTTACATTAATTTAAAATAGGAGGACTTATGGAAATTGAAGCAGCAAAAGTAATCGGAGCGGGTTTAGCCGTTATCGGTGTTATTGGATCAGGTATTGGAATTGGGAATATTTTCTCATCTTTTATTCAAGCAGTTGGAAGAAATCCGGCAGCAAGAGGTGAAGTTTTTACGATGACAATGTTAGGTTTCGCATTAGTTGAAGCGATTGCACTTTTCGCGCTAGTTATTGCGTTAGTTATTTTGTTTGGATAGAACTCAATAATTAAATAATGCCTCAATTAAATCCAGAGTTTTTTGTTTCACAGCTCTTTTGGTTAGCTGTATTTTTTACTTTTCTATTTGTATTTTTATGGAGGGTATCACTTCCAAGAATAGCTACAGTTTTAGAGAAAAGACAAAATAAGATAGATGAAAATTTATCTTCAGCAAAAGAGCTTCAAGAACAGTCAATGGTAATTGAAAAAAAGATTAATGATCAAATCAATAAGGCTAAACTAGAAACAGATAAAAAAATTAAAGAAACAATCAATGCTTTACAAGAAGATGTTTCTTCTCAACTTTCCTCACTTGATAAAGATTTAGAAAAAAAAGTTTCTGATGCAGAAAAAGAAATTTTAAAAAGTAAAGATGATCAAATGAAAAATATTAACGATGAAATAGTTAATATTACAAAACTTACTGTTGGAAAAATTACAGATATAGAATTGTCAGACAATGAACTTAATAAAGTTATTGAAACACATAAAGGTATTTTTAACTAATGTTTTCTGATCCTCAATTTTGGGTAGCGGTATCTTTTATTTTATTTATTGCAGCTATTTTTAATCCAGTACGAAAAATTCTTACATCTAGTTTAGATGCACAAATAAAAGATATAAAAAATAAAATAGATGAAGTTGAGAATTTAAAAAACGAGGCTCAAAAAGCTTTGGATGAAATTAGGGAGAGAGAATCTAAAGTAGAGAAAGAAATACATAATCTAAAGTTAGAATCTGATAAAAGAATTGCTGAATTGAAAGATATATCCGCTACTAAATTAACTGATCAAATTGAAAAAAGAAAAATATTGGCAGAAAATAAAATTGAACAATTAGTTCGAGATACTAATAATTCCATCAAAAGTTATATTTCAAGTGTTGCAATAGAGGCTACTAGAAATATTCTACTTCAAAATCTAAGTAAGGATAAAAAATCTGCTTTAATTGAAGAGTCAATTACCGAATTTAACTCTGTTCTAAAGAACTAGTAGTAGATTTCGTTATTCCTAAATCTACTTACAATATTAATAATTTAATATTAAAAGATTTTCAAAATCTATAGTATTATTAAGTAACCAAAATTAATGGTAACAAATTTGGATGACAAAAAAACTTAATATATTTCTTGCAGGGCCTCGGGGATTTTGTGCAGGTGTAGATAGGGCTATAGAAATGGTAAAGGGTGCTCTTAAAAAATATGGAGCGCCAGTATATGTTCGTCATGAAATAGTGCATAATAAATTTGTTGTTGAAAATCTCAAATCACAGGGAGCTATTTTTGTAGAAGAATTAAATGAGATTGAAGATAAAAGCAGACCAGTTATCTTTTCTGCACATGGTGTTCCAAAAGCAGTGCCCGAGGAAGCATTAAGTTTAAATTTAATATATTATGATGCGACATGTCCACTTGTTAGCAAAATACATAAAGAGGTAGAAAATTTTGATAAAAAAAATCTCCCCGTAATTTTAATTGGTCATAGGAATCATCCTGAAGTTATTGGCACTATGGGTCAAACTAATAGAGAAATTTATTTGGTAGAAAAAGTTGAAGATGTAAAAAAGTTACCCTTTGAACAGAATGATAAAATTGCATATGTAACTCAAACAACACTATCGGTAGATGATACGAAAGATATTATAAAAGAAATAAAATTAAATTTTAGTAATGTTATAGAACCAAAAAAGAATGATATTTGTTATGCTACAACAAATAGGCAAGAGGCTGTTAAAAAAATAGCTAATCAATGTGATTATTTTTTAGTAATTGGTGCAAGTAACTCATCAAATTCTTTAAGATTAGTTGAAGTAGCAAAAAATTATGGTTCAAAAAAAGCTATTTTAGTAGAAGATGTTGATTCCTTAAATTTGAATATATTTCAAGAATCTGAAAATATAGGAATAACAGCAAGCGCATCATCACCTGAAATACTTGTTAAAAAACTTCTAGATAATTTAACTAAAAATTTTGAATTACAAGTAAATGAAGGACATTATCAAAAAGAAGATGTATTTTTTAAAGTTCCACAAAAACTAAACGTTTAAAAAATGGCAGTTTTTACTAAATTATCAAAAGAAGATATAGAAAACTTTATATCTGACTACACAATTGGTAATTTAGAGAACTTTGAAGAAATTATTGAAGGGATAGAAAACTCAAATTTCAAAATTTTTTGTAACAATCAACCATATATTTTAACAATTTTTGAAAAAAGAGTAACTGAACAAGAATTGCCTTTTTTTATAAATTTAAAAAACTTTTTAAATAAAAATAATTTTAAATGCCCTAAAGCAATCTCAGACAAAAATGGAAAAATATTGAAAAGAATAAAAAATAAAAATGCTGTTATTATATCCTTTCTAGAAGGTAAAAGTATTGAAAAACCAAACTTAGCAATGTGTAAAGAAGTTGGAAAAATGATTGCTAACTTACACAATCTTACCTCAAATTTTGATGAAAAAAGACCAAATAGCTTAGATTTGAAGGATTGGAAAAATATTTACAAAAAATGTCTTAATAATAAATCTGAAGAATTTAATGAAACAATGTATTTGTTAAAAAATGAAATAGATTATTTAGAAAATTATTGGCCAACCAATATTCCGTGTGGTGTCATTCATGCTGATTTGTTCAGAGATAATATTTTTTTTAAAGATGACAAAATTTCTGGAGTAATTGATTTCTATTTTTCATGTTATTATTTTTATGTTTACGATTTAGCTATAGTCATTAATGATTGGTGCTTTAATGAAAATGGAAAAAACTTTCACAAAGATAACTGCTTGAGTATTCTTGAGGAATATCAAAAACTCAGAGTATTCAGTGATCTTGAGAAGGAATCATTAAATATTTTATTAAGAGCTGCAGCAGTTAGAATATTATGTACAAGGGTACACGACTATATTTTTCATCCACCGAATGCAGTCGTTGTTAAAAAAGATCCATTTGAATATTTGAATATTTTAAAATGGCATCAACAGAATGATATTTTTGAATAATGATTAATATTTATACCGATGGTGCATGTTCTGGGAACCCTGGTATAGGCGGATGGGGGGTTGTGATATTAGATAATAATAAAGAAATTTTATTAAATGGTGGTGATCAACACACTACTAATAATAAAATGGAACTTACAGCAGCAATAAAAGCACTGGAATATTTTGAGATAAAAAAAGAATTAATCATTTATACCGATAGCAAATATGTAAAGGATGGTATTGAATCATGGATTACAAATTGGAAAAAAAATGGATGGAAAACTTCAACAAAAAAAATAGTGAAAAATAAGGAATTATGGATGCAATTAGATAATCTAATTAATAAACATAATGTAACATGGAAATGGGTTAAAGGACACGCTGGTTTCGAATTTAACGAGAAAGCTGATGAACTAGCAAGGAAATATATTGAAAATAATATTTAGTTTATTTTTTATATTTCTGTATTTTAAACAGAGTGTAGCTAATGATTTATGGACTATTGATAAAAATATTTCTAGTATAGAATTTGAAGTCCCGGTTTTATTTGCAAATAATGTAATTGGTAAATTTAATGAATTTGATGGTTTTGTGTCCTTAGATTTATCAAATCAGAATAATAATAAGGCTCTTATAAATGTTAGAATTGATAGTTTAGATATAAATTACAAACGTTACAAAGATTTAGTGCTTAGTGAAGTTTTTTTTAGTGCTAAAAAATATCCTTTAGGTCTTATTGATACAAATAATTTTAAATTTAATTATGAAGACAATAAAATTAATTTGATAGGTGAGTTAACAATAAAGGATAAAAGTCAAAATATTCCTATTGATATTGAAATAATAAAATTAGCTAGTGAGTTTGTTCAGGTAAAAAGTGAAATATCTTTTTCTAGAAATGACTTTAAGATAGGCACTGGTAATTGGAAAAACACAACAATCCTCAAAGATAGAATAAAGATAAAGGCAAATATTTTTCTTTTTAAAGAATAATTTTTTTTTAAATATATTTACTAAAAATTAAAATTTTTAGCAATTTTATTATTACTGTTATATAAATCTTTCCAAATTGAATACCTTTGTAATAAAAGATCAATGTTATCTTCGTTAGGTTCATAAGTTTTACTTATTTTAATTTCACTAATAATTTTTTCTTTATTGTCAATAGTATCATCCTGATACATAGCTAATCTTGCAACGCCAAGTGCGGCACCAAATTCGCTTTGATCACAAACACTTAACTTTCTATTTAAAAGTGCTGCAAGCAATTCAATCCAAAATGAACTTTTTGAACCACCTCCAACCATAAATATTTTATCAAAGTTATTATTAATTTTCAAAATAGAATTTACTCCATCTAATATTCCAAAACTGACACCTTCAATTACTGCATACTGTAAATCTGTTGCATTTGTTGTTGTTTTTATAGAATGGAGTGAACCTCTAATATGCGGATCATTATGTGGAGTCCGTTCTCCAGACAAATAAGGTAAAAAATATGATGAATTTTTTATAGAATTTTTATCATTATAAAATTGCTCTACATTATTAAGTGTATCAGCAATTGAAGTATTGGTAATAGCGCAAATCCAATCTAAACAATTACTTGCACTTAACATAACAGACATAAGGTGCCATTTATTTGGTAAACAATGACAAAAAGAATGTACTGCATCACCAGTATTACTTAAAAAATTTTCAGTGGGGGTAAAAAAAACGCCTGAAGTACCAAGAGATATAAATGATTGATTTTTATTTGTTATACCCATACCAGTTGCTGCGGCAGCATTATCCCCTGCTCCACCCACAACTTTAACATTATTATTAAAATTAAATTTCTCTTTTAAATCTTTTTTTAAAAATCCTGTCTGCTGATTGCCTTCCACTAGATCAGGCATGTGTTTTTCTTCTAAAAATGAGCAAGATAAAAGCTGATTGGACCATTTTCTTTTTTCGATATCTAGCCATAATGTTCCAGATGCATCTGACATTTCAGAAAAAAATTCACCAGTAAGAACAAATCGTAAATAATCTTTAGGGAGTAAAACTTTAAAAATTTTTTTGAAATTATCTATTTCATTATTTTTTATCCAATTTATTTTTGGTGCAGTAAAACCAGGCATAGTAATATTTCCTGAGATTGATCGTACATCAAAATTTTGTTTTTCAAATTCTTCACACTCTTGATATGATCTTGTATCGTTCCAAAGAATACATGGTCTAATAACATTTCCATCCTTATCTATTAACGTAGCTCCATGCATATGACCGGATATTCCTATTGAAATAGTTTGTGAAAATTCTTTTGGTTTTTTTGACTTTAAAGCCTCCAAGCATTCAATTGTTGAATCAATCCATTCTTGTGGATTTTGTTCACTAAAACCATCTTTAGGGGATTGTACAGTAAGACTTGAGTTAGCGGATGCAAGGATGCTTTGATTTTGGTCAATTAAAATCATTTTGATTGATGAAGTTCCAAGATCAATTCCAATAAACATAGAGTAAATTTATAACATTAATTTTTTAATTGATACAAAGAAATTAAAACTACTTGTAAGAATATCTAAATATAAATATTCCGGATGAAACAATAATAATTGCTCCTATAATCGTAAATATATCTGGGACTTCTCCATATACTAATAAACCAAAAATTATTCCCCAAACAATTATAGTATAATTATAAGGTGCTAAAATACTTGCTGGTGTAATACTCAATGCCTTAATTTGTAAAAATAGCCCAGTACAAAAAAAGATACCCAAAAAAATAAAAAAGATAAAAGAAAATGAATGTAGGGGTTGCCAGAAAAAAAGTGATAGTACAAATGTAATGATAGCACCTATAAGACCATTGTAGAATAACATGGTTTCATTATCATCATACTTAGCATTTAATCTTGTTGCTATTTGAAATAGTGAATAGAAAAAAGCAGCACATAATGGAATAATTAGATATGGATTAAAAATAGTTAATCCAGGTCGCATGATTAGAATAACTCCACAAAAACTTACACAAATTGCTAACCAAGTGGCCACATTTATTTTTTCTTTTAAAATAAAATAAGAAAAAACTAAAACTAGAACAGGGGCTAAAGATCCTATTGTGTGAACATCTGCCAGAGCTAAGTGCCTAAAAGACAATACAAAAAAACAAGATTCACATACAGATAAAATACATCTTGTTATTTGTATCTTGTAATTATTTGAAAGATAAAATTTTTTAACTTTATTTTTTTTTGCAATAAAAAAAGAAAAAATAAAACAGAAAGTAAATTTAACAAATAATAATACCAAAACAGAGTGGTATTGAACTGCTGTTTTTTGAATTGTATCTAAAATACCAAAAGATAAATAAGTTAAAAGAGTTAAAATTATTCCATAGGTATAGGGATTTGATTTCATGTTCATTAAAGATTTTTAAAGATATTATTGTAAAAATCTTTTTTAATATTCTTATCAGCATCTAAAATTTGCATCATTAAAACAGCTGACAAATTATTTTTTGGATCTGTCAAAAAATAAGTAGCTGCATAGCCTGACCATCCAAATTCACCAACTGGACCAAACTTATTTTGAGAGGTATTATTCATTAACACTCTAAATCCTAAACCCCAACCATATCCATCTAGATCATTTTCATAATCTGCATCTTTATTTGTATTTATTGAAGTGATTTCAATTGGAAATAACTCTTTATTTAAAGAATTATTTCGCATTAATTCTAAACTTTGAGAATTAATAAGCTCTTTTCCATTTTTATTTTTACCATCGATAAGCATTGTAGCAAACTTTTCATAATCTTCAGCTGTAGAAAACAAACCATGGCCTCCTCTTGAATAATTTTTATTATTTGTTGGGTACCCGTATAATATCAACTTTCTTTTATCGTAATTTAAATTTGTTAGTTTTAATTTATCACTATTATATTCAAATGTTTCAACTAACTGACTATTACTATTTTCATTAATATAAAAATTTGTATTATTCATTTCTAAAGGTAAAAAAATATTTTCATTTAAAACATCAAAAATTTTATCTTTTGTTACAACTTCTATAATTCTCGCTAAAACATCTATAGATATAGAATAATGCCATTTTGAACCTGGTTCATATAACAGAGGTAATTCAGAAATTTTACTAATCTCTTCCTCCAAACTTGAAGATGTAGAATGAAATAAACTTCTATCCTCATATTCTTGAGCTAAAAAATTATCACAACTGTTATATGTAAAGCCTGCTGTATGTTGTAAAAGTTGTCTAACAGTAGGTTTGTTTTCTAGAGAAGTTGTATTTTTTAAGTTACTCTCAATACTACTAAGTTTTTTTAAATTTTTAAAATTAGATAAATGTTTATCTATAGTATCATCAAGAGATAAGAAATTTTTTTCAATTAATTGCATTGCTGCAAAACCAATAATTGGCTTTGTCATTGACCAAATTCTATAATACGAATTTTTATTGAGCTTATTTTTTAATTCCAAATCTTTGTAACCAATTACTTCATGATAAATATTATTTTTATGATTTATTATCCATTCAGCTCCATTACATCTTCCAGCATCAATATGTTTTTGAAAATCTAATTTAATATTATCCATAAATGGATTAGATTAGACTCTTTATCTTTTCTATTAGCTCTAAATTAATTTGTCTTGGACCTTTATCTTGCCTATTAGTATGTCTTCGTTGTCCAGGTAAACGCACACCATCTAAAGATGTCATTTGTTCAAAAAATTTCTCAGCATGTTCATTCCAATTTTTTCCTGCAATAAGCTCTGGAGATAAGGCCATAATAAATTCACCACCCCTGGCAGGACCTCCATCATTGTTGTCTTCTTCTTTAGCTTCAAAACTAAATAAATCTCCTACTAGACCTGCAGCTAATAACTCAATCATCATTGCTATTGCAGAACCTTTGTAGTCGCCAAATGTTAAAAGGACTCCTCCATTTGCAATTTCAGATGGATTATCAGTTTTTTCTCCATCTTTATTTAGACCTGTTCCAAATGGAACTTTGTGACCATCACGTGCTGCAACCTGAACTTCTCCCATCGCCATTGTTGATGTTGCCATATCGTAGACTACAGGGGTATTATTTTTTCTAGGCCAAGCAA
>CACBQR010000012.1 GCA_902541435.1 uncultured Alphaproteobacteria bacterium | reverse complement strand
TGCTTATAAATTAATCAACCAGAAGGTAACAAAAACTCCTTTGGTAACTAATGATTACATAAATAATCTTTTAGAAGCAGAAATTTATTTTAAACTTGAGAATTTACAAAATACTGGATCATTTAAACTACGTGGAGCTACACATAAAATTACAAAATTAATAGAAACTGTAAAAGACTCAGGTGTAGTAGCATATTCATCAGGTAATCATGCACAGGCTGTTGCCTATGCATCTAAGATTAATACTATTAGTGCAAAAATAATAATGCCTAAAACTGCACCTCAGATAAAAATTGAAAATACAAAAAAATATGGAGCAGAGGTAATATTATATGACACTTACTTTCAAAGTAGAGAAGAGATAGGAAATGAAATTCAAAAGAAGGATAATAGAACAAAGTAACTTCGCCTTGCATTAGCGTATGTAAAACTGATCCAATCTCAGGGTATTGCTACGGTTGTGGAAGAACCAATGAAGAAAAAGATATTTGGAAAGATGAAAATACTTCTAATGAATGGAAACAAAATAATTTATCTGAATTAAAATCTAGATTTTCAGATTGGCAGTTAAAAGCATTTGAAGAATCATATAAATCAAAAGTTGAAACGGGTTTATCTCTTATCAAAAAAAAGTTAGCAGAAAATCGTAAAAATTGAAAAGTTTAATAATATTTGTTTTTATTTTATTTTTTTCATTCAATCTTCAATCTCAGAATACAATGATACTTGATAACTTAGAAACACCCGGAATTTCTTCTCAAGGTCAAAATTGGGCCTTTTTTACTGATGGAGTAATGGGTGGATTATCACAGGGTAAAGCGATCATATCAAAAGTTAATGATGTTAATTGTTATCATATGACAGGAGATGTCACAACTGAAAATAATGGTGGCTTTATTCAAATAAGAAATCAATTAAAACCTTCAATATCAACAGAAGAGTTTGAGGGTGTTTATTTTAAAGTGTTTGGTAATAATGAAGAATATTCAATTCATGTAAGAACTGCTTTGACGATGGCTCCATGGCAATATTATAAGTATAGTTTTAAAACTAATTCTGAGTGGACAGTAATAAAAGCACCCTTTAGTGAGTTTAAAAAATCAAATGCATATCAACCAAAAAAGTTAGTTGGTCAGAATATCAAAACATTAGGGCTCGTTGCCGGATTTAAAGATTTTCAAGCAGATATTTGTTTATCAGAAATTGGCTTTTATTAATAATCTATTTTCAATAAATACAATCCTTCAGGTGGCGCAGTAACTCCAGCAAATTCTCTTTTTTTGGATTGAATAATTTCTGAAATAGATTTTTCTATTTTACTAAGTCCTATATCAACCAATGTACCAACCATGATTCTAACTTGAGAATGTAAAAAGGATTTAGCTGATATTAAAAAATTTATTTCATCATGATTAAAATTTATATCCAGTGAATTAATAGATTTAATTGGTGATTTCGATTGGCAATTTATTGACCTAAAAGCAGACAAATCAAATTTGCCTAAAAATTGTTGTGATTGTTTTATTATTTTTTCAGTATCTATTTTTTTATGTACACACCAAACTTTGTTTTGCTCTAACGTAATTGGTGATCTTCTGTTTAAGATCTTGTATTCATACCATCTCAATTTTGCGGAAAATCTTGAATTAAAATCTTTATCTACTTCTTCAGCATGTAAAATAGATATGGGTTGGGGTCTTAGATAATGATTAATGCCATCTCTAATAGTATCAGTATCAAAATGTTGCTCTAATTCAAAATTAGCTACTTGTCCTCTAGCATGAACGCCCGCATCTGTTCGACCAGCTCCAAATAATGTTATTTTTTGTTTTGATAGTTTTTCTATTGCCTCTTCAACCAATTGCTGAATGGAAAGACCATTTTCTTGACGTTGCCAACCAACATAATTAGTCCCGTCATATTCTAATGTTATTTTGTAGTTAGGCATTTATTACTTCATTAACCTTAAAACTATATCCCCGAAGAAAATCATCTTTAGAAATAGCATTTTTGCCTTCTCTTTGTAAAATTAGTGGTTCAATACTTCCATCATTGCACCCAATATCAAATGTCTCGTTAAGAATTGTCGATGCATTACCACTAGAATTTGATTTTCTTGCTTTAATGATTTTAATTCTTTCATTTTGTATAGTAAACCAAGCACCAGGTTTAGGTGAATGTGCTCTTATAAGATTTAAAACTTCATTTACAGATTTATTAAAATTAATTTTTCTGTTTAGTGAAGAAATTTTATTTGCATATGTTGCATCATTATCATCCTGAGGAGAATAAGAAATTTTTTTATCAAATATAAGAGGAATAGTTTCCACTAATAATTTGATTCCAACCTCTGTTAATTTTTGACTTAATTCATTTTTATTACAATCATCTTCTATATCTACTTTTTTTTGATTAATAATTGGTCCGGCATCTAATTTTTTGATTAGCTGTATTATTGATATACCAGTCTCTTTATCACCATTCATTAGAGAATGCTCTATTGGGGCTGCACCCCTCCATCTAGGCAACAATGAAACATGGATATTGATACAACCAAATGGAGGTAAATCTAAAATATCTTTTGGCAATATTTTACCATATGCCATGACAATAATTAAATCAGGATTTAATTTTTTCACTGTCTCAATAGTATCTTTATCAAATATATTTGGACAAAAAACTTCAATGTTATTTTTATTTGCAATTTGATGGACTTCAGATTCAATTATTTTCATTCCTCTAGATTTCTTTTTTGGAGGTTGTGAAAATACTGCAGAAATTATGAAATTACTTTTAATTAAAGCCTCAAGATAGTCAGATGCTATTTTAGGTGAGCCCATAAAAATTATTTTTTTATCTTTCATTATTTTTTGTTTTTTAAAAATTTTTGTACTTTTTTAATCATTATATTCCTTTTTAATGGAGAAAGATAATCTACAAATAACTTTCCAGAGAGATGATCAATTTCATGTTGTAAAATTCTTGATTCTACGCCACTAACTTCTTTTGTTATTTGTTTGTTATTTTCATCTAAATACTCGACTACTATATTTTGAGGTCTTTCAATATCTGCAAATTGTTCAGGTAGAGATAAACAACCCTCTTCCATAATAATTTTTTCTTGAGAGTATGAAACAATATTTGGGTTAAATAATGTATATTGTGTTTCTTTTTTAGTCTCTTGATCTACAAAAAATATAGTCACAATTTGTTTTAGAATTCCAATTTGATTTGCTGCTAAACCTACGCCTGGTGCTTTTATCATTATTTGCATCATTTTTTTGGCAATTTCTTTTTCCTTAATTCCAACAGACTGAATTTTATCTGCTTTTTGGCGTAATAGTGGATTTGGTACGTAAAGTAATTTATCCATTTTTATTTATGTAATTTTTTTTCTAGATTGGAATGCTGTATTTAATGTGTTTTCATCTAAGTAGTGTACTTCTCCACCCATAGGGATACCTTGTGCAAGTCTTGTTACATTTAGATCTTTAAATTTTTCTAGTTTATCTGCAATTACAAAAGACGTTGTTTGTCCTTCCATAGTTGTACTTAAGGCAAGAATAATTTCTTTTACATTGTTTGTTTCAATCCTCTTTAGTAGATGTTCTATTTTCAATTCATCAGTTCCTATACCTTGAATCGCTGATAATGAACCACCTAAAACATTATAGAGGCCACGATAAAATCCTACTTTTTCTAATGTCCACAAATCTGAAACATCCTCAACAACACAAATTGTTGCTTTATCCCTTTTAGGATTTGCACAAATATTACATGGATTTACCATATCTATATTTCCACATTCTGAGCACTCAATAATTTTATTATAAGATAAGTTTAAACTCTCAATTAGAGGAGATAGATTTTTATCTTTATTTTTTAATAAAAAAAGTGCAATTCTTTGCGCCGATCTTCTTCCTAATCCTGGAAGTTTTGAAATATCATTAATTAATTTATCTATCGGGGATTGCTCCATTTTTAGAAAGGAAGTTTCATTCCTGGAGGTAATGGTAGGCCACCTGTAAGATTTTTCATTTCTTCTTGGGCTGCGGCTTCTCCTTTTTCTTTGGCGTCATTTATTGCAGCGACTATCAGATCTTCAAGTATTTCTTTCTCATCTTGTTTAATCAAGCTATCGTCAATTGAAATTCTTTTAAATATACCTTTTGCTGTAGCTGTTACTTTAATAAGGCCTCCTCCAGAAGTACCCTCAACTTCAATATCATTTAGTTTATTCTGTGCTTCAGCCATTTTTTTTTGCAACTGTTGAGCTTGCTTCATCATATTACCTAAATTAACCATTATTTCTCCTTTTTCATCTTTGGTTGATTTATATCTGTGTCATCATCATTTATTTCACCTAGTTCTGTAATAGCGTGAATTTTACTTTCAGGAAATTCATTTAATATTTTTTTTACTTCTGGATGACTTTTCATTATTTCAATTTCTTTTTGTTGGTT
Organism: uncultured Alphaproteobacteria bacterium; assembly: GCA_902541435.1. GTDB lineage: Bacteria > Pseudomonadota > Alphaproteobacteria > HIMB59 > CACPNW01. Next base: position 26,994 of record CACBQR010000012.1, on the reverse strand, counting down.
AATAATATCCTCATCATGTAAACTTTTTCCAAGATTACTTGTGGATGAATGTATCTGCCATATTCTTCCTGTCCATTTAGAGATTAATTTTGCAACTGTTCTATTGAAGGCAGTGTCATTGATTTTAGAGGTATTTAAGGTAACTTCTCCCTCTTTAAAAGAGACTAATTTCACATCATTGTATAGCTTAGTATGAAGTAATCCCTCTCTATTTTTAAAAAACATATCGACAAAATGTCTGTAGTCTTGAACATGTTTTATATCTACATTTTCTTTTGGTAAAATTTCTTTTTTATTTTCATTAAAGTTTAGTACTTTGCTACTTTCATTAGTTTCATTTTGCAGTTCAAGATTTTTTTCTAAAGGTTCTTTTTTTACTACTTCTTTGTCCATTTTTTTAATTAGATCTTCAGGACTTGGACCATCGTGTAAGTAAATAATTCTTAAAATAATCATTTCACCATGTTGATATAAATGAGAACTATTTTGCAGTTCTTGATAACCTTTGAATAAAATTTGCCAGATAATATTCAAATTATTTAATGTCATTTTTGATGACAACTCAGCTCCCTTATTTCTTTCAAATTCAGGAATATAAATGTCATCTTTTAAATCTGTTGCTATTTTTATTTGAACAAGGAAATGTACTACGTTTAATAGTTCATCAAATATCATTGCTATATCCGCTCCTAATTCATATAATTCCTTATACTTATTCATTGCACCAAGCGCATCTCCTTCTAAAATAATTTCTACTAAGTTAAATATTTTTTCTCTATCAGCTAATCCCAGCATGCTTATTACAGTTTGCGAGTCAACTTTTTCATTTGGGCTAGTTATTGCTTGATCTAATAGACTAAGACCATCTCTTACAGATCCATCTGCCGATCTAACAATTAACGAAATAGCGTCTAAATCAATATCAATATTTTCTAGCTTGGAAATTTTTAATAAATGATCTGATAAAATTTTATTTTCTATTCTATGTAAATCAAATCTCTGACACCTCGATAAAACAGTTATTGGTACTTTTTTAATTTCTGTTGTGGCAAAAATAAACTTAACATGTTCTGGTGGTTCTTCTAAAGTTTTAAGCAATGCATTGAATGCACTTTTTGAAAGCATATGAACTTCATCAATTATAAATATTTTATAATCACCTATAACAGGTTTATATTTTACATTGTCAATTATTTCTCTAATGTCATCAACACCAGTATTAGATGCTGCATCAATCTCAATAACGTCAAGATTACTGTCCGAAGTTGTTGATTTGCATGAATCACAATTTCCACATGGTTCACAATTTTTTTTATCTCTATTCTTACAATTAATACTCATCGCTATAAGTCTAGCAGTGGTAGTTTTTCCTACACCTCTGACACCTGTTAGAATGTATGCGTGAGCTAGCCGGTCATTATTTATAGCGTTTGATAGAATTTTAACTAATAATTCTTGCCCAACTAAATCTTCAAATTTTTGAGGTCTATATTTTCTAGCTAAAACTTTATATTTATTTTCTTCTGTCATTATAATTAATGGAAGGAGTTGAGACCCAAACAAGATTGTTACAGCTGCTTCTTTTCAGATCTGACTGGATTAGCAATTTATTTGCCCTCAATCCTCCCTGTAGCAATATAACATTAATGTAAATAAAATATAAATAGACTTTTTAAAAAATCCTATTTTTTCCTGAATGAAGATTTCTCATATACTCCAAGGATTTCTATCTTCTTACAAAAAAATTTCATCTCTTCTAATGCTAATTTTACAGATGTATTTTCAGGATGTCCCTCAAAATCTACATAAAATTGTGCAACATCAAATCCCTGTGGGTGAATGTAACTCTCAAGCTTAGTTATATTAACACCATTACTAGCAAATCCACCAAGACATTTATATAAAACCGCTGGAATACTTCTAACTGTAAATACTAATGTTGTAAGAATATCCTTCGTATCTGGATTTATATCTAATAAATTTTTTTGCATAACAAGAAATCGGGTTACATTATTTTGGTTATCTTGAAAATTTTTTTCCAAAATATCAAGATCATAGATCTTAGCAGCAAGTGTAGATGCGATAGCAGCATCTTCAATATTGTTTAACTCTGAAATTAGTTTAGCAGATCCAGCTGTATCAGCTTCAACAATCATTTGTTTATCTAGTTTTAAAATTTTGTTTCGACATTGAGCAATTCCCTGTTCATGACTTCTTATTCTTTTGATATCTGAGATTTTTGCACCTCTAATTCCAAGTAAGTTATGATTTACCTCATGAAAATATTCATAAGTTATTTTTAAATTAGAGTCGGGTATCAATCTTTGAGTATCCGCTACTCTTCCTGCAAGTGAGTTTTCTATTGGAACCATTGCTGCTTCTGATTTTCCTGATCTAACATGTTCAAACATATCTTCAAAAGTTGCACACGGTATACATGTTGCGTTTGGAAAAATATTTTTTCCAGCTTGTTCACTATAAGCACCATTTACACCTTGAAATGAAAAACTATCAACTTTTATCATTGTGCTCTCTTATATTAGTTTCAATATTTATTAAATCCTCTTTTGTATCTACACTCATTGGAACCTCAGGAACATACGTAACTCCAATTGGAATGTTAGAATCCATAGCTCTCATTTGTTCTAAACTTAGATCTATTTCATTTTTTGACTTAGGCAGATTGATAAATGTATTAATTGAATCTGGAGTATAACTATAGATACCAACATGATGGTATAAGTTTTTATTTTCTATCGTAACTTCTCTATAAAAACTTAACGCCTGCGCTGTTTCATTTTTTTTAAAATCAACTTCAACTTTTGTTACATTGGGATTATTTATTTCATTATCATTTAAGTTTGTTGCAAGTGTTCCAATGGTAAAATTTCTTTTTAATGGGTCAATGACTTTAAGAATATGTTCTGGATTAATAAGAGGCATATCACCTTGTAGATTGATTATTACATCAATGTCTTTGTTATTTTTTATCTTTAAAAAAGCGGAGTGAACTCTATCAGTTCCAGAGGGGAGATTTGGATCTGTCATAATGGCTTTGCCACCATTACTCACGATTAAATCATGAACTTCAATTTCAGAACAAGCAACAAAAACTTCTCCAATATTTGACTCAATTGCTTGTTGCCATACTCGTTGTATCATTGGAATACCATCTATAGCCATTAATGGTTTGCCAGGCAGTCTAGTGGAAGCCATTCGTGAAGGTATAATTACAACATTTTTCATAATTTATGCGACAATTAAGCAAGAGAATTTAAATTTCATACTTACGACAAATATATTCTTTCTTCTAAAAAATCTGTATATGTACTTATACATGTCTGGGCTTGAAGTTAATAAAATTTTAGCATCTATTATATTAGCAGTCTTAATTGTTACCCTTATCGGGCATTTTGGAGATTTAGTCATTGATATTGATCATGATGAAAAAAAAGAAACAGCTTATAAAATAGATGTTCCTGAGGATTCTACTGGCGTTGGAGTGGTAGAAAAAAAAGAAGAAGTAATAGAGCCAATTTCAATGTTATTAGCAAGTGCTTCTGTCGATAATGGAGAAAAATTATTCAAAAAATGTGCTACGTGCCATAATTACGAAAAAGGTAGCGCAAATAAAGTAGGTCCACACTTATGGAACATTATAAATAGACCAAAAGCAAATGTTGAAGGTTTTGCGTACTCTAAAGCTTTAGCTGAATACGGTGGAGAATGGGGATATGAGGAATTAGCAGAATTTTTATATAAACCAAAAAAGTATATAAAAGGTACAAAAATGAACTTTGCAGGTTTGAAAAAAGTAAAAGATAGAGCAGACTTAGTTTATTTCCTAAGAGAACACTCAGATAATCCAGCACCACTTCCATAAACTAAAGTAATGATCTTAGATACAGAAGAGTTTTCAAAATTTGCAAACTCTTTAGCTGATGATGCATCTAAAACTTCGATGCATTATTTTAGAAACAAAATTGAAATAGAAATTAAGGAGGATGAAAGTCCTGTAACTCTAGCAGATAAAGAAACAGAACAAGTATTAAGAGAGAAAATAAGAAAAGAATATCCTGATCATGGAATTTTAGGTGAAGAGTATGAAAATGAAAAAATAGACTCTGAGTTTTTATGGGTATTAGATCCTATAGATGGAACAAGAAGTTATATAGCTGGACATAAAGATTTTGGTAATTTAATTGCATTACTTCATAACAAAAAACCAGTTTTAGGGATTATTAATTGTCCAGCACACAATGAACGATGGATAGGAGTAAAAAATCAAAAGACAAAATGTAATGGAAAAGATGTTCAAACTAGTGCAATTAAACAAATTAAAGATGCCTATCTTTTTACATCTGGATTATATTTTGATGAACCTCAAATCAGAAAAGGATTAGAATTACTAAAAGAAAAATCAAGATATTATAGACTGGGTGGTGATTGTTATATGTATGGGATGTTAGCCTCAGGTTTAATTGATATTGTTTTAGAAGATACATTAAAAGCTCATGATTATATGGCTCTTGTAAATGTAATTGAAGGAGCTGGTGGAGTAATTACGGATAAGTTTGGACAAAATATATCGCTAGACTCAGATGGCAGTTTAGTTGCTTCCAGTACAGGCTCTCTTCATGATGAAATAATTAAATTAATAAACTAAAATTTATTTTAATTTTTAATAAATCGACATATATTACAATTATGAAAATACTCACTTTGATCTTTACGTTTACTCTAATTTTTCAATTAAAAGCACAAGCAAATACTAATATATCACATGCAATTGCAATGCATGGTGAGCCAAAATACTCAAAAGATTTTGAAAATGTTGAATACATTAATCCAAATTCAATCAAAGGTGGAACGATAGTGAGAAGTGCCATTGGGACGTATGACAGTTTCAATCCCTTTATTTTAAAAGGCACTTCGGCAGCTGGGATTGGAGGATTGTACGAAACATTAACAACGGGTTCAAGTGATGAAGCATTTACGGAATATGGATTATTGGCAGAAACTATTGAATGGCCGGATGATAGATCTTGGGTTTCATTTACATTAAGAAATGAAGCATATTGGCACGATGGGAAAAAAATTACAGCTGACGATGTTGTATGGACATTTAATATCCTAATGGAAAAAGGGCACCCATTTTATAAATACTACTATGGAGATGTAAAAGAAGTAATTAAAGAACAAGAAAATAAAGTTAGATTTAATTTTACAACAAACACGAATAAAGAATTAGTATTAATTGTTGGTCAATTACCTGTTCTACCAAAACATTATTGGGAAAATAAAAACTTTGAAGAAACATCTCTGGAAATACCAATTGGAAGTGGTCCATATAAAATTAAATCATTTGATAATGGAAGATCAATTACTTATGAATTAGATCAAAATTATTGGGGTTTTGGTGCATCAATACCAATTAAAATTGGTAAAGATAACTTTGGCACAATCAGATATGATTATTACAAAGACAGAGGTATTGAAAGAGAAGCTTTTAAATCTGGTGAAATTGATTTCTTCTCAGAAAATTCATCAAAAGAATGGGCAACTGCGTATGATATAAACGCTGTGAATGAAGGTTTAATAAAAAAAGAATTAATAAATCATGAAAATCCTCAAGGCATGCAAGGTTTTGCATTTAATATTAGAAAAGATAAATTTAAAGATAGAAGAGTAAGAAAAGCTCTTTCTTATGCTTTTGACTTTGAATGGTCTAATAAAAATTTATTCTTTGATGCATATAAAAGAACAGATAGCTTTTTTGAAAATTCAGAACTTGCCTCCTCTGGCCTTCCTTCAAAAGAAGAATTAAATTATTTAAATCCATATTTTGATGTACTGCCAAAAGAAATATTTACAGAAGAATATACAAATCCAGTCACAGATGGTTCAGGTTATATGAGGATGCAATTGCAAGAAGCTTCAAAACTTTTAGAAGAATCTGGATGGGGATTAGTTGATGGTAAACTTCTACATTCTAGTACAAAAGAACCTTTTGAATTTGAAATCTTATTACGATCGCCAGCTTTTGAGAGAATAGTTTTTCCATTTAAAGATAATCTTGAAAAATTAGGCATAATTGCTGAGGTAAGAACAATCGATAGTGCTCAATATCAAAAAAGAATGGAAACTTTTGATTTTGATATGGTTGTGCAAACATTTGGACAATCATTATCACCAGGTAATGAGCAAAGAAATTTTTGGGGTTCTGATGCTGCAGACACTGATGGCTCTAGAAATGTTGTTGGTATTAAAAATTATGCTGTAGATGGATTAATTGAAAGTCTAATTAATGCTAGTGATAGAGAAGAATTAATTACAATAACCAAAGCTCTTGATCGTGTTCTTCTATGGAATTATTATGTTATTCCACAATGGCATATCTCCTCATACAGAGTTCTATATTGGGATTTTTTTGACCAACCAAAAATAAAACCTAAATATTCTTTAGGCTTCGATACATGGTGGATTAATCAGAATAAATTTGAAACAATCCAATCAAATAGAACATCAAACTAATCATTAAAGTTTATTAGAAATAATATAAAATAGCACAATATGGGTGCTTACTTAATAAAAAGACTTCTTTTAATTATCCCAACACTTTTTGGGATAATGGTTATAAATTTTGCAATCATTCAAATTGTTCCAGGAGGCCCAGTAGAACAAATGATTGCACAAATGACTGGTACAGCTGTTGAATCAACAGCTCGATTTTCTGGTGGTGGTGAAGGTGAAACTTTAGAGTTTAATCGAGATAATTCTACATCAGTTAATGATAGTAAATATAGAGGAGCACAAGGCCTCGATCCAGATGTTATAAAAGAAATAGAAAAGATGTATGGAATGGACAAACCGGCACATCAACGTTTCATGAAAATGTTAAGAGATTATTTAACTTTTGATTTTGGAGAAAGTTTTTTTTAGGGATCAAAAAGTTACCTCTATTGTTTTAGATAAAATGCCAGTTTCAATATCACTTGGTTTATGGACAACTTTATTAGTATATTTAATATCTATTCCTCTCGGTATAAGAAAAGCGATAAAGGATGGATCTAAGTTTGATATAGTATCAAGTTCAATTGTAACAATTGGTTATGCAATACCAAATTTTTTATTTGCTGTAATACTAATCGTATTTTTTGCAGGAGGAAGATTTTATGATATTTTTCCACTAAGAGGTTTATTTTCTGAAAATTTTGATGAGTTAACATTATTTCAAAAAATAATTGATTACTTCTGGCATTTAGCACTGCCTTTAACTGCAATGCTTGTAAGCGGATTTGCTGGATTGACTTTTTTAACAAAAAATTCATTTCTTGATCAAGTAAATCAACAATATGTAATTACTGCACGGTCTAAAGGTTTGACTGAAAGAAAGGTTCTTTATGGTCATGTATTTAGAAATGCAATGTTAATAGTTATTGCTGGTTTCCCATCAGCATTTATTGGAATTCTTTTTTCAAGTTCTCTGTTCATTGAGGTTATTTTTTCTTTAGATGGTTTAGGTTTACTAGGATACGAAGCTGCTCTGACTAGAGATTATCCAGTTATATTTGCAACACTTTATTTTTTCTCACTACTAGGTTTGTTTATGGGAATAATTGGTGATTTTATGTACTCAATTATTGATCCACGTATAGATTTTGAGTCAAGACAATGAAGAAATTATCAAAATTAAATCAAAGAAGATTAAATAATTTTAAGAACAATAAAAGAGGTTATTATTCTTTTTGGATATTTAGCTTTTTATTTGTTATTTCTTTGTTTGCTAATTTTATTGCAAATGAAAAACCCTTATTAGTAAAATATAAATCAAACTTTTATTATCCAATTTTTTCTTTCTATTCAGAAACAACATTTGGAGGAGATTTTGAAACAGAGGCAGATTACAAAGATCCATATGTTAAAAACTTAATTGAGGAAAATGGATGGATAATTATGCCTATAATTCCATACTCATATAATACTATAATAAGAGATTTATCCGCTCCAGCTCCTTCACCACCTTCAGATAAAAATTGGCTTGGTACTGATGATCAAGCAAGAGATGTACTATCAAGATTAATTTATGGTTTCCGAATATCTGTATTATTTGGGTTTACTTTAACATTTTTTTCAATGATTATAGGAGTATCTGCAGGAGCAATACAGGGTTATTTTGGTGGAAAAACTGATTTATTTTTCCAAAGATTCATGGAAGTCTGGTCAGCTATTCCAACTTTGTATGTCTTAATTATTTTAGCTAGTGTAATTCAGCCAAATTTTTGGTGGCTTTTGATTATCTTATTACTTTTTAGTTGGATGGGTTATGTTGGCGTAGTCCGTGCAGAATTTTTAAGAGCAAGGAATTTTGATTATATAAGAGCTGCAAAAGCACTAGGCGTTTCGAACATAAGAATAATGATTAGACACATGTTACCTAATGCTACTATTGCTACTGTTACTTTTCTTCCATTCAGTTTAAGCGCATCTGTAACTGCATTGTCAGGTCTTGATTTCCTAGGTTTTGGTTTACCACCAGGATCAGCATCATTAGGAGAAATGGTAAATCAAGGAAGGAATAATTTACAAGCTCCATGGCTTGGAATTACAAGTTTTTTAACCTTAGGTTTGATGTTAGGTCTTTTAGTTTTTGTAGGCGAAGCAATTAGAGACTCTTTAGATCCCAGAAAGACTTTTAATTAAAATGGATAAAATAGTTTCAATACAAAATCTTACAATTGAATTCAATAGAAAAATAGAAGTAGTAAAAAATATAAATCTAGATGTTATAAAAGGAAAAACTACTGCTATAGTTGGTGAGTCAGGTTCAGGCAAAACTTTATCTGCATTAAGTATTTTAAAGTTACTACCTAACAGTGCTGAAATTAAAAATGGTAATATATTTTTTAATAATGTCAATTTATTGAAATTAAATGAAAGTGAAATACAAAAAATAAGAGGAAATAAAATTTCTACTATTTTTCAAGAACCCATGACAAGTTTAAATCCATTGCACACTATTAACAAACAAATTGAAGAGATGATTACAACTCATAATGTAATTAGCAAGAATGAAGCCAAGAAAAAAACTATCAATTTATTAAAGGAAGTAGGTTTAGGTAATATTGCATCCAGGCCAAAAGTATATCCTTATGAGTTATCAGGTGGACAAAGACAAAGAGCAATGATCGCAATGAGCATTGCTAATAATCCAGAAGTTCTTATTGCTGATGAGCCAACAACTGCATTGGATGTTACAATTCAATTACAAATTTTAGAACTGCTAAAAAATATACAATTAAGACTAGGGATGTCTTTAGTTTTTATAAGCCACGATTTATCAGTAGTAAAAAAATTATCAGATTATATTTATGTTATGAAAAATGGTAATATTGTTGAGTTTGGTTCAAATGATGAAATATTTAATAATCCAAAAAATGAGTATACAAAAGAATTAGTTTCTTATCAGAGTAATATTAAAGAGAATAAAAATTTTGATTCAGACACTATCTTAAAAGTTGAGGATTTAGATGTATGGTATCCAATTAAGAAGGGTCTTTTAAAAAGAACAGTTGACCATGTAAAAGCAATTAGAAATGTAAATTTTGATTTAAAAATTGGTGAAAGTATTGGTATTGTTGGAGAATCGGGTTCAGGAAAAACATCTCTTATTTTAGCAATTTTAAATCTAATAGAATCAAAAGGAAAAATAAAAATAAATAATAAAAACCTTAGACAATTAAATAAAAAAGAAATGTTAAATTTGAGAAAAGAAATACAGATTGTCTTTCAAGATCCATTTTCATCATTAAGCCCAAGGATGAATATAGAAGAAATTATTTCTGAAGGCCTGTTAATTCATTATCCAAACATAAATAAAAAAGAAAAAGAAGTAAAAATAAAAAACATATTAGATAAAGTCGGATTAGATTATAAAGACACAATTGAAAAATACCCTCATGAATTTTCAGGAGGTCAACGTCAGAGAATTGCAATTGCAAGAGCTCTTATTTTGGAGCCAAAAATTTTAATTTTAGATGAACCTACATCAGCATTAGATGTAACAATTCAGAATCAAATACTTAATCTTCTAAATAAACTTCAAAAACAACTTCAGCTTAGCTACATCTTTATTAGTCATGATATGACAGTCATCAAATCAATATCAGATAGGATAATTGTATTAAAAGACGGATTAATTGTAGAAGAAAATATTAGTAGAAATATCTTTAATTCTCCTAAATCTGAGTATACTAAAAAACTTATTTCCTCCGTTGTGTAGATGAGTTCTATGGAGCCCTCAGAAATTAAAATTAAAGAATTAATATCATTATTTGATAAAAAAAAATTTGATGAACTTTTAAAGTTATCCAATGCATTATTAGATAATTTTCCTAAATCAATTATTCTACAGAATATACAAGGTGTAGTTCACACAGAGCTTAAAAATTATAATTTAGCAAAAGATTTATTTACCAAAGTAGTAAATCTAAACCCTAAATATGCTGATGGTTATTATAATTTAGCTAATATTTTCATCAAATTAGACAAAGAAGAGAAAGCAATAGAAAATTATAATAAGGCCATAGAACTAAACAAAAATTATTTTAAAGCTCATAATAATCTTGGAAATATATATAGAAGAAAAGGTTTAAATAAAAAAGCTATTGAATATTATTCATCAACTTTAGAAATCAATTCAAATTATAAAGTTGCATATTATAACTTAGCAGGAGCACTTCAGTTTTATAAAATAAATGTAAAGAATAAAAATATTAATAAATATCTTTTATATCTTTTAAAAGAAAAAATTATTGTTAGGCCAAATTCTATTGCTCCTAATGTTTTAAATAGTTTATTTTTAAATACAGATCTGAAGAATGACTTATCTTTAATTAAGGATAAAATAACTAATGAAGATTTTAATTATGTTTTGGAATGTTTGCAGAAGAACACTCTTCTAATGCAATTTATGAAAGTTTGTCCTATTCCTGATTATTATATTGAAAAAAATTTTATTAAGATAAGAAAAGAAATTTTGAACCAAACATACAAATCACAAATTGATAAAAAACATATTAATTTTTTAATTTCTTTATCTATGCAATGTTTTCTTAATGAATACATGTATGACAAGTCAAAAGATGAGATAGAAAAAATAAAAAAAATTAATGAAAGAATTAGAAATAATTTAAAAGAAAATAAAAAAATTAGTGATTTAGAAATATTATGTCTATCATGTTATGAACCTTTAAATAATTTCAGTTGGTCTAATAAAATTGAATTTTCAGATAAATTAAAAGAAATATTTGAATTACAAATCAAAAATAATGAAGTTGAAAATCAAATATCTAAATCAATAAAATCAATTTCAAAAGTAGAAGATCGGGTTTCTATTAAGGTAAAAAAACAATATGAAGAAAATCCCTATCCTAGATGGGAAAATCTTGGATTAAGTATTGAGCCTAGAAATTTTAGAGATGTACTAAATGATAGCAATTTGAACTTAGATTTTAAAAACATGAAAAACTCTGAAAATCCCGAAATCCTAATTGCTGGTTGTGGCACTGGGCAGCACGCCCTTACAACCGCTTCAAAATATAAAAAATCAAAAGTACTTGCATTGGATTTGAGTTTTAAAAGTTTATCTTACGCAAAAAGAAAGGCGAATGAACTCAATATTAATAATATTGATTTTATTCAAGGAGATATCCTGGATTTACAATCTATAGATAGAAAGTTTGATATAATTGAGTCAGTCGGTGTTCTTCATCATATGGATAATCCATTAAAAGGATGGAAAATATTAACATCGTGTTTGAATAATGATTCTTTAATGCTTATTGGATTATATAGTGAAAAAGCTAGACAACATATAACACAGATTAAAAATAAAATTAATAAACTTAAACTTCAAACTAATTATAAAAACATCATTAAATTTAGAAAAGATTTAATTGAGAATAATAATGATCAATGGAATTATATTAAATCAAGTCCAGATTTTTATACAGTAAGTGGAGTAAGAGATTTATTATTCCATATTCAAGAACATCAGTTTACAATAAGTAAAATAAAAAAATATTTAGATAAATTAAAATTAGTTTTTCTAGGATTTGAAGATCAATTAGTCAAAGAAAATTTTCAACAAAAATATAGTGATAAAATTGATTTATATAATCTTGATAAGTGGGAAGAATATGAAAAAAAATATCCAAGAATATTTGCAGGAATGTATCAATTTTGGTGTAAAAAAATTTGATTTAAAATGTGGCGGAGAGAGAGGGATTCGAACCCTCGGTAGTATTGCTACTACACACGCTTTCCAAGCGTGCTGATTAAACCGCTCTCACATCTCTCCTAAATTTAATTATCATTCATTTTTAAAGCATTTAAAAAGGTATTTTGTGGAATATCAACTTTTCCAAACTGCCTCATTCTTTTTTTACCTTTTTTTTGCTTGTCTAAAAGTTTGTTTTTCCTGGTTACATCTCCGCCATAAAGTTTTTGAGTTACATCTTTTCTATATGAAGCTACTGTTTCACGAGCAATTACTTTACCTCCAATTGCAGCTTGAATTGCAACTTTAAATTGTTGTCTTGGAATTAAATCTTTTAGTCTTTCACAGAGTGCTCTACCTCTTTGCTCAGATCTATCTTTGTGAACAATTAAAGATAAAGCATCTACTTGATCTCCATTGATAAGAATCCCTACTTTAACTAAATTATTTACCTCATATCCTGTAATTTCATAATCAAAACTTGCATACCCTTTAGTAATTGATTTTAATCTATCATAAAAATCGAAAACGACTTCATTTAGTGGAAGTTTATATTCAACTAAAGGTCTGTTACCTGCATAACTCATATTTTGTTGAATACCTCTTTTTGATGTACATAGTTCTAAGACTGAACCCAAAAATTCTTCAGGTACTATTATTGTAGCCTTTATCCAAGGCTCAGAAATATTTTCAACTTTAACAGGATCTGGCATATCAGTAGGATTATGAAGATTTATAGTTGATCCATCTTTCATTAAAATTTTGTAAACGACTGATGGTGCAGTAGTTACAAGTTCTAGATTAAATTCTCTTTCAAACCGATCTCGAATAATTTCTAAATGCAATAAACCTAAAAAGCCACATCGAAAGCCATAACCTAAAGCAGGACTTACTTCTGGTTCATAAGAGAAACTAGAATCATTCAAGGCAAGTTTAGACATACTATCTCTCATATGTTCATAATCATCGGAGTCGACGGGAAACATTCCACAAAAAACAACTGGTTGAGATGGTTTAAAGCCAGGAAGCACTTCCTCCGTTGGAAGTTTATCATCTGTTATTGTATCACCAACTTTACAATCGGAAACACTTTTAATACCAGAATTTATGAAACCTATTTCTCCTGGCCCAAGTGTATCAACTTCAGTTGCTTTAGGAGAAAAAATTCCCACTCTATCAATTGTATATGTTGCACCTGTTGCCATAAATCTAATTTTTTGACCTTTTTTGAGTTCCCCATTTATCACTCTTACAAGTACGACAACACCAAGATAACTGTCATACCAACTATCAACTAACATACATTTTAATTCTTTACTTATTTCACCTGAAGGAGATGGGAGCAGTGTTATGATTTTATTTAATAAATCTTCTATACCTACACCTGTTTTCGCTGAAACAAGAGAAGCATTATCTGTTTCAATACCAAGAACATCTTCAATTTGTGATTTTATTTTATCTGGCTCAGATGAAGGAAGATCGATTTTATTTAGCACGGGCAAAATTTCATGATCATTATTAATCGCCTGGTACGCATTAGCTAATGTTTGTGCCTCAACACCCTGTGTAGAATCAACTATTAACAAAGATCCTTCACATGCTGCTAATGATCTAGAAACCTCATAAGAAAAATCAACATGCCCAGGGGTATCCATAATATTAAGTATGTAAGTCCTCCCATCATTTGATTTGTAAGAAAGTCTAACTGTTTGAGCCTTTATTGTAATGCCTCTTTCTCTTTCTAGTTCCATTGAGTCTAAAACCTGCTCTTTCATCTCTCTATCAGTTAAACCTCCACAAAATTGTATTAGTCTGTCGGCTAACGTTGATTTTCCATGATCTATGTGAGCAACAATTGAGAAATTACGAATAGAACTAAGTTCTGTCATTAGTTTCTTATAGAAGCATCAAGCGATTTAGATATTTCGTCAATTATTTTATTTGATAAATCCTCAATTTCTTGATCGTTGAATGTTTTATCTTGAGGTTGCAGTAATACTCTAAAAGCAATACTTTTTTTATTTTCTGGAAGTTTATCACCATCATAAACATCAAATATTGTTACGTTGTGAATTATATTTTTATTTATTTTTTTTACTTTTTTAATTATTTCACCAGCTTTAACTTCTTTTGGAAATAGAAAAGCAAAGTCTCTTTCAACCATTTGATAAGGATTATTAGCAAACCCACCTTTAGAGAAAGATTTATTTTCTTGAAATTGTGAAATATTCTCTAAATATATTTCAAAACCAAAAACCTTGAAATTAACATCCATTGTTTTTAACAAAATTGGATGCAACTCTCCAAAATTAGCTATTTTGTGTTTACCAAGTCTTAAAGAAGATGATTTGCCAGGATGATAAATTTGACCTTCAAGTTTTTCATATAACAAATTATCTTTCGGTACATTTAAATTAGCTAAAATAGCAAATAAATCAGCCTTTATACTAAAGACATCAATATTTTTTTTATTTGATAGCCAATTTTGTTCATCAGATGAGCCATAAGCTATAGCAGTAGCAACATTTTCTTGTTGGTCTGGTAATGATGTAGAAAAATTTGGACCTACTTCAAATATTTTAGCTCTCAAATACATTCTAGCTTTATTGTGATTTATTGCTTCTAATAAATTTGGAAAGGTAGATGGTCTCATTGTGTTCAAATCGCTACTTATTGGATTTTTTAAACTAATTATTTCATCTGATATAATTTTTGCTTTTATTTCATCCATAAATGACCAAGTAACAACTTCAGAATATCCATTAAGAGCTATAGTTTTTTTACTTTTATAAAAAGTTTTTGTTTTAGTATTTAAAATCTGCCTTTTATCTTCTTGATTAGTTACTTTTTTTAGAGGAATTTTATTATAACCATAAATTCTAATTATTTCTTCAACGATATCTGCCTCACCAACAATATCTGGTCTAAAAGTAGGGCTTTGAATTTCAAACTTTGATTTTTTTTCATTAACATAAAAACCAAGTGAAGCTAAGATTTTTTTCTGTTCCTCATTATTGATTTCTATTCCACCAAAAGTCTTTATTTTATTTGTGTCAAACAAAAATGGTTTATTTTTTTCTATATTAATTTCTGAAGAAACGAATTCACTTACTTCTCCTCCACATAATTTTAAAATCATTTGAGTTGCTGCATCTACACCCCAATATATCGAATCTGTATCAATACCTCTTTCAAAACGATAACGTGCATCACTTTGTAGATTTAGTTTTCTTCCGGTTTTAGTTACAGAAATCGGATCAAATAACGCAACTTCTAGAAAGACATTTTTAGTCTCCATACTACAACCACTATCGAGACCACCCATAACTCCACCAATTCCATGAATTTTTTTTTCGTCGTCAGAAATTACAATCATGTCACTATCACATTTATAATTAACTTCATTTAATGCTAGACATTCCTCATTTTTGTTGGCTAATCGCATTGTTAAATTGCCTGAGACTTTATCAGCATCGTAAACATGAAGTGGTCTTCCTAAGTCAAAGGTAATATAATTTGTAATGTCAACAAGAGCTGAAATAGGTCTTAATCCGATTGCAATTAATCTATCTTGAAGCCATTTAGGGCTTTCTACATTTTTGACATTTTTGAAATATCGACCTGCTACTCCAGGACATAGATTATTATTTTGAAATTCTTTTTTCCACGTAATTGGACTTTTGAATGATTCTTTTGATTTTTTATAATTTAAGTCTTTTAATTTGCCAATTCCTGCTGCCGCTAAATCTCTTGCGATACCTCTGACCGATAAACAGTCAGATCTATTTGGTGTTAAATTAATTTCAATAACAGGTTCATCTATAGTAAAAATTTTACTAAACAAATCACCAATTTTATAATTATCTTTTATCTCAATAATACCATCGTGTTCGTCAGAAATACCCATCTCTCTTTCTGATACAAGCATTCCACAAGACTCAACTCCTCTTATTTTGGTTTTTTTTAGATGTAAGTCTGTACCAGGAATATAACTATTTTCTGGAGCAAAAATCCCTAGCATGCCCTCTCTTGCATTTGGAGCACCACATACAACTTGAAAATTTCCATTTATTGTTTCTACCTGACATACTTTAAGCTTATCTGCATCTGGATGTTTTTCTGCTTTTAAAACTTTAGCAACAGTAAAATTCTTAAATATTTCTGATTTATCTTCTACACTTTCAATCTCTAAACCAATATTGGTTAAAGTATCTGTTATAGTATTTAAATTTTCAGAAGTATCTAAATGATCTTTTAGCCAATCTAAAGTAAATTTCATTTAGAGCCCTGATCGTGTTTGATTATCTAAAATACTAAAACCATAATGGTCTAACCATCTATAATTTGGATCAAAAAAACTTCTTAGATCTGTAATACCATATTTAAGCATCGACAAACGTTCAATTCCCATACCAAAAGCGAATCCCTGATACTGTTTTGAATCAATATTACAATTATCTAAAACTATAGGATTGACCATTCCACAACCCAATATTTCTAACCATTTATCACCTTCACCAATTTTTATTTTATTATTTACTTTGGTATAAGCTACATCCATTTCTGCACTAGGCTCGGTAAAAGGAAAGTAACTAGGGCGAAAACGGTATTGTAAATTTTTTACTTCGAAAAATTCTTCTAAGAATGAAACTAGTGTTGATTTTAAATCAACCATAGTAGAACTTGTATCAACAACTAAACCTTCTACCTGATGAAACATAGGGGCATGTGTAGAATCTGAGTCACTTCTATATGTTCTGCCAGGTACAATAATTTTAATAGGTGGTTTTGTGTTTAGCATAGTTCTCACTTGTACAGGGCTAGTATGGGTTCGAAGAACATTTTTATCTCCATTATCCTTAATGTAAAAAGTATCCTGCATTTCTCTTGCTGGGTGATGTTCTGGTATATTTAAAGCTGTAAAATTATTAAAATCTGTTTCTATATCTGGACCTGTTTCCACTGCATAATTTAGATTTCCAAAAATTTCTATAATATTAAATATTGTTTGACTAATTGGGTGTATTTTTCCTTTTTCAGAAATATTAGGTGGTAGAGTAACATCAATTGATTCTAAATTAATCCTGTTTGAAATTTCAATATTTTCAATTTCTTTTCTTTGATTTTTTATAGCTTCTTCAATGTCTTTTTTAATAATATTTAATTCCTGTCCTTTTGATTTTTTTTCTTCAATAGACAAGGAACTGAAACCTTTTAAAGCTTCAGGTATTAATCCTTTTTTACCTAAATAATATAATCGAAGTTTTTCTAAATCTTCAAAGGATTTTGAAGCTTTAATTTTTTTTAGAACATCAATTTTATTTTCAGCAAATGCCATCAATATCTATTATATTTTATTAATTAAAATTATCTAGCAGATTGAGCTTTATGAACTAAGGCTTTAAAAGCCTCTGGCTGGTTAACTACAAGATCCGCTAAAATCTTTCTATCTATTTCAATAGATGATTTTTTAAGACCAGATATAAATTGCGAATATGTTAAACCATGAAGTCGAACTCCAGCATTGATTCTTTGAATCCATAAACCTCTAAAATCACTTTTTCTTTTTTTACGATCTCTATAAGCATACTGCATGCCTCTTTCGACAGCCTGAACAGCTACTCGAAAAACATTTTTTCTTCTACCGTAATAACCCTTTGCTCTTTTAATTACTTTTTTGTGTCTTGCTCTTGCTGTAACACCTCGTGATACTCTTGCCATTGATTTCCCCTTACTTGTTGTATGGTAACATATGATCAATCAAAGCAGAGTCACCTGGTGACATAATTGCAGATCTTTTAGTGTTACGAATAAATTTATTGGAACGTTTGCTCATTCCATGTCTTTTTCCAGCAGGTTTAAATTTAATTTTACCAGTACCTGTTCTAGAAAATCTCTTCTTTAAACTACTTTTTGTTTTAAGCTTGGGCATTGTTATCTCCTTTATTTACCATACCCGTTAGGCTGCCCCGCAGGCCATAACAAGTTTAAATGGCTTATACTGATAATTAAATATTTTGCAATATATATAGAATTATTTAGCAACTTGAGGAACAAGTATCATCATTATTTGTTTTCCCTCAAATTTTGGTGCAACTTCAACTTTTGCGTATTCTTCAACTTCTGTGGTAAGTTTTTTAAGTAAATCGAAACCTAAGTTTTGATGTTCCATTTCTCGCCCTCTAAATCGCATTGAGACTTTTACCTTATTTCCACCACCAATAAATTTTGACAAAGCTTTAACTTTTACATTATAATCGTGAGTATCAATTCCTGGTCTCATTTTAATTTCTTTTACTTCTATTGTTTTTTGTTTTTTCTTTGCTTCTTTTTTACTTTTTTGTTCTCTATATTTTAATTTACCGTAATCAATAATCTTACAAACTGGAGGATTTGCTTCAGGTGATACTTCAACCAAATCAAATCCTTCGTCTTCTGCTTGTATAAGTGCTTCACGAATACTTAAAATCCCAAGTTGTTTACCTGTACTAGATATCAACCTAACTTCACTTGCGGTAATTTGCTCGTTGATTCTAGGACCAGTATCTTTCTTCGATGTAAAATTAATGGCCAAAATTAAATTGAGATTGTTTTGATACTATTTATTAATAGCATATTAGGAATTAATGTCTTTTTGCATATTTTTTCAAGGATATAATCTTAAATTAATGTAAATTCAAGAGACAATTTTAAATTAATATTAATAATTTAATATTTCTTTTATTTTATTAAATACTTCATCAACAGATATGTCTTCAATTTTATCTGATAATATTTTTACATTATTATTAGTATTTTCAATATTTATTTTTGAAGTTAAATTATTTACTGCTAACCAAAGAACTTTGTTTCTTGACAACGCAGCAATATGTCCAGGACCTGTATCGTTTGTTAAAATTAATTTGCAATTTTTAGCAATAGAAAAAATAATTGCAGGAGGTGATTTTTCAGTAAAGTCTAATGCGTTTTTACAATTATCTGCTATTTTCTTTGTTATTTCTTTATCATTTTTGGCTCCAACTATACAAATTTTCATTCCGCTACTTTCTAATCTAATGCAAAGTTCAATGAAATTTTTGTCTGGCCACTGTTTGTATTTTCCAGAAATTGAGGTTGAGGGTATAATTAAAACTAAATTTCGATAATCATCAATACCAGTATTTATATTTAACCACTTATAATCATCAACAATTGATTTAACTCCAATTAGATTTATTTGATTATTTAAACCTGTTTTAGGAGATTCCATACCTTTTGGTTTTATAATATATCTAAAATTTGCATTGGATCTATTACTATTAATTAATGACTTGCTTAAATATTTTAGGAAAAAATTATATACATTTGATCTTTTTGAGTTTTGTAAATCAATAACCAAATCAAATTTTTTCTTTATTAAAATATTCAAAACTTTTAAAGAATTAAATAAACTACCTCTGTTATCTAAAATAATTTCATCAAAATAATTAGAGTTTTTAAAAAATTTTTGAAATTTATTCTCAGTTAAAAGAAAAATATTTGAATTTTTAAAATGATTTCTAATTGAAAACATTGCATCTAAAGCAAATGCTATATCTCCTAAAGAACCATGCTTGATAACTAGAATTTTATTTATATTTTTTCTAAACATCAAAATATTTTTGAAAAATTTTTTTTCTAATTTCATCCTGTTTAAAAGAAACTGTCTCTTGACCATAGATATAATTTTCCAAACATTTATTTTGAATAGTTGATATTTGTTTTGGATTATTTAATAATTCAGTCAATTTTTCTGATAGTATTTCATCATTAATATCATTCAATAGTATTCCTCTGTTGGAAACAATATCTTTTAATCCTCCTATATTATTTGCAACTACTAACATTCTGTTTGAAAGCCCTTCAATTGCAGTCAAACCAAAAGGTTCTTCCCATATTGATGGGACAACAAGTATTAATGAATCTTCCATAATAGTTAATACGTCATTATTAGATATAAATCCTAAATGTTTTGTATTGGATCCAATGTCTTGGAATTGTTTTATAATTTTAGTTTCAAAATTATTTTTTTGAAAAAACTTTTTTCTTTTTCCAGAATTGCCAATTAACAAAAATTCCCAGTCAGGAAATTTTTTTGATATTTTTTTTATAGCATTAACATATATCTGTACCCCTTTTTCATTTACTAATCTACCAACAAATAAAATTCTTTTCTTTTTTTTCTCTAAAGAAACATTTTTTTTAATATCTAGACTATTAGGTATAACAAATAATTTTGAACTTTTAGTATTTATTCCTTCAAGAAATTTTTCTTTTAAAAATTTACTTACAAAAACTAATCCTGCAACATTTTTCAAAATAAATTCTCTTTCTTTTATTGATATAGAACCCTTCATTTTTATTGGATCATTATGAAAATATAAAATAACTGGATTTTCACTATTTTTATGTAATAAATATTTGAGTAAATAAGGTCTATTATGAATTTCGATTATTTTTTTTTCTTTATTATTTTTATTTAATTTTAAATAGTTCTTAATTAAGGAAATATTATTACTAAAATGAATGAATCTATTAGTTTTAATGCCAATAAAATTTTTTTGTAACATCGGATTTTCTACAGAATGACCAAAAATTTTAATATCATTTCTATAAGTTGAATAAGTTATTGAATTTTTGACACTAGTTGAGACTGCTGAAGCTTTTGTTAAAGTAAATTTTTCTCTATATGGCAATAAAATGTCTATTCTCATTTAGTTAATAATTGATTGATATAACTTTTCATAATTTTCTAACATATTTTTAAGTGAAAAATTATTTTTAACATGTTGTCGCGAATATTTTGTCAAATTTTTAAACTCATCTTTTGTAAAATTTTCAAGTTTTTTTATCTTTAAGAAAATTTCATTATAATCATGTGGTTTAATCCTAAATAATGGATCCAAATCTTTAAGTTGATCTCTAACTCCACCATAATTAAAACCAAATACCACTTTATTCATACTTAAGGCCTCACTAACTGTTCTACCAAAACCCTCAGGAGAAGTTGGAAGTGATAGCACAATATGAGATAGATCAAGTAAGCATCGAAATTCTAAACTATTTAAGCTTCCTAAAACTTTACAAACATTATCCAATTTATTAACTTTAATTTCATTTTTTAATTCTTCATAATATCTTTTATTTGTTGTTCCTCCAGCAAAGTAAAAAAAATAATTATCATTTTGAAGTCTCATTATCACTTTTAAAAACTCTTTCTGACCCTTCCAAGATGTCATTCTTCCTGGAAAGAAAATTATTTTTTTATTTTTATCAAATTCAATTTTACGTTTAAATTGATCTACTCCATCATATTTGTTACTTGAATTAAAAAAATCTATATCTACACCTCTTGGAATAACTATGATATCTTTATTGTGTAAATTATATTTTTCTATAATTTCTTCTTTAACAAAATTTGAATTCGCAACTATATAATCCATCTTTGCCAGACCTTTATTATAATTTTTTTTTATAAAACTACTTCCGTTATAAACGTTATGAAATGTTGAGACTGTTTTGAATTTCTTGTTTCTAATTAAATTAACCATCCAAGCCGGACCTCTTGAACGTGTATGAAGAATATTAATTTTATATTTTTTTAATAAATTATTTATTTCTTTTGAAATTAAGGGAAACAATAAAAAATTTTTTGATCTCACATTTAATTTATGATGTGTTGTATATTTATTATTCAAATATTTTACTAAACTACCACCGTTTGAAATAATATGATTTTTAATTCTCTTATTTGAGAGATGATTACTCAAATCAACAACACCTCTTTCTACACCCCCAGTTTCTAAAGAAGGTAGTAATTGTGCTATATTAATTGATGACATTATTTTAAAATAAAAGTATTTGTATCAAAGATGCTTTACTTTATTAATAAAAAAAAAGAGAGAATTCGCTATAAATCTATAAAAGGTAAAAGTCCTGGTATTATATTTATTCATGGTCTTAATTCGGATATGAGCGGTCAAAAAGCTTTATCTTTGGAGAAATTTGCAAGAAAAAATAAATACGGATTTATCTGTTTTGAATGCCGTGGTCATGGTAAATCTGATGGAAAATTTGAAGATTTTACAATTTCAGATTGGAAGAAAGACTTAATAGATATCATTGATAATATAGCTAAAGGACCACAAATACTAGTTGGTAGTAGCATGGGTGGGTGGTTGATGTTTTTAGCTGCCAAAGCGAGACCAAAAAGAATTGCTGGATTAATCGGCCTAGCGGCAGCACCTGATTATATCGATGGGTTTTATAAAAAACTCCCTTTAAAGAAAAAACAAGAAATGAATAAAAAAGGAATTATTAAATATTCCTCCTACGGGTTTAGTTATCTTATAAAAAAGAAATACATTGTTGAAGGTAGAAAAAATAAAATTTTAAATAAAGAATTCAAATGGAATAAGCCCTTAATTTTAATACAAGGACTAAAAGATAATGTGGTCACTCCAGATATTCCAGAAAAAATAATAAAAAAAGTTAAAGGTAATCAAATACAAATTAGATTATTAAAAAATAGTGATCATCGATTATCAGAACCATTTGATTTAAAAATTATAAATGAGTCTATTAAATCAATTATAAAAAGCTAAGCAGATTTTTCTTCTTGAATTAATACAGGTTGATCAAATTTATTGATCATTTCTTTTGGCACAATCTGCCAGAAAAGTAATTTCTCATTTTCCCAGTTTTCGAGTAAATTTTTTGCATACATTGAATTTGTTTCCTCGATATGTTCTTCAATTTTTTGGTATAAAATTTTCTCCCAATAATTTGTCATTTGTTGTTGATAGAAAATATCTTCAAGATTAATTCGAAGTGGTAGAGTTCCTTCTTTATCGTACACAAATGCCATACCTCCAGTCATTCCGGCTCCAAAATTATTTCCTACTTCACCAAGAATAACTGCACTTCCTCCAGTCATATATTCACATCCATTATCACCACATCCTTCAATAACGGCATGTGCGCCAGAGTTTCTAACAGCAAATCTATCACCAGCAGTTCCAGCTGCAAAAAGTTTACCACGCGTTGCTCCATATAGGACAGTATTCCCAATTATAACATTTTTGTTTGTTTTTAGTTGTGAAGATGAGCTTGGTTGAATAACAATTTTACCCCCTGATAATCCTTTTGCAACATAATCGTTAGCGTCACCAAAAACTTTAAGAGTAGTTCCTTGCACACTCCATGCTCCAAAAGATTGTCCAGCAGAACCATGAAAATTAACTGTAAAAAAATCCTCTGGAAGAGAACTCATTCCTTTCGTAGTAGTAATTTCTGATGCAAGTCTTGTACCAATAGCTCTATCCGTATTTCTGATATTATAGTTTAGTTCAATTTTTTGATCTGTTTCAAAAAAAGACTTAGCATCCTCTATGATTTTAATATCAAGGCTATCGCTAACTTTATTAATTGTATTTTTCTTTATGTCAAATTCTCCAACTGATGAATCAATGGTTTGAATAATTGGATTTAAATCTAAATCATCAAGATCAGAACTTCCTCTACTGACTTGATATAAAAGATCAGACCTTCCAACTACTTCATCAAGAGAAGAAAAGCCTAGTGATCCTAAAATTTCTCTTACTTCATCAGCAATAAAACTAAAAAGGTTAATTACTTTTTCTGGTGTACCGGTAAATTTTTCTCTAAGTTTTTCATCCTGAGAGCAAACTCCAACGGGGCAAGTATTTGAATGACATTGTCTAACCATAATACAGCCCATAGCAACTAAACTTGCTGTCCCAATTCCATATTCTTCTGCCCCAAGCATAGCGGCAATAACAATATCTTTTCCTGTTTTCAAACCTCCGTCAGTTCTAAGAACAACTTTATCCCTTAAGTTATTTAGAGATAGAACTTGATGTACTTCACTTAATCCAAGTTCCCAAGGAAGTCCTGCATACTTAATACTTGTTTGTGGACTTGCTCCAGTTCCACCATTGTGACCTGATATGAGTATCGTATCAGCTTTTGCTTTTGCAACACCAGCTGCGACTGTCCCAATCCCTGACTGAGCAACTAACTTAACGCATACTTTAGCTCTTGGATTAATTTGTTTCAAATCGTAAATAAGCTGAGCTAAATCTTCGATAGAATAAATATCATGATGAGGAGGAGGACTTATAAGCGTCACACCTTCAGTTGAATGTCTTAGTTTAGCAATTAATTCTGTAACTTTTCCTCCTGGCAATTGTCCACCTTCACCAGGTTTTGCACCCTGTGCAACCTTAATTTCAATTTCTTCACAATTATTTAAATACTCCGCTGTTACACCAAATCGTCCACTTGCAATTTGTTTAATTTTTGATGATGGGTTATCTCCATTTGGCTTAGGTTTAAATCTAATCGGATCTTCACCACCTTCACCTGAATCAGATTTAGCTCCTATCCTATTCATTGCTACAGAAAGAGTTTCATGCGCTTCTGGACTTAGGGCTCCAAGTGATATTCCTGGTGCAACTAGCCTTTTTCTAATTTCTTGAGAAGGTTCTACTGTGTTAGAGTTACTATTATCTTTATTCTTTTTGAAGTCTAAAAGATCACGAATATTTATAGGATCCATTTCATCTATCATTGTAGAATATTTTTTAAATAAAGAATAATTATTAGAAGTTACTGCAGTTTGAAGCATGTGAATTGATCTTGCTTCAAAAGCATGTTTTTCACCACCAAATCTGTAGCGATAGTTTCCTCCAATTGGTAGTGTAATAACACTTTCTTCATATGCCTTGTCATGAGCAAATCTAGATCTTCTTTCAATACCACTGATACCGATACCAGATATTTTAGAACTCATAGAAGGGAAATATTTGCTCATTAAATTTCTACTAAGACCAATTGCTTCAAAGTTACAACCACCTCGATATGAATTAATCACTGATATTCCCATTTTACTCATAGTCTTAAGCAAACCATTATTTATAGAATTAATGAATCTCTCTACACATTCTTCATATGAGAGATTTTTAAATAATCCCTTTTTATGTCTTTCCGCTATAGCTTGTTGTGCCATATATGCATTCACACTTGTTGCTCCTACTCCGATAAGCACCGCAAAATATTGTACATCTAAACATTCTGCAGATTGGACATTTAAGGAAATAAAAGTTCGAAGATTTTGTTTAATTAAATGATGATGAACAGAACTTGTAACTAATATCATAGGAAGAGCTATTCTTTTTTTAGACATTTCTTTGTCACTTAAAATTATATGAACATACCCCTCTCTAACAGCTTGTTCTGCTTCAAGGTTAATTCTTGCAATTTCTGTCTCAAAATTATTTTCAGTATTGGTTTTATCCATTGTAGTGTCAATGATCTTCACAGTATCTTTCATATATCTACGCATAGATTTGAATTGCTCAATTGAAAGAACAGGAGAGTTCAATTGCAAATGATCACATTGATCTTCATCTTCATCAAGAATATTACTTAAGTTTCCAATTCTAGTTCGAAGACTCATAACAACTCTTTCTCTTAATGAATCAATTGGTGGGTTTGTAACTTGACTAAAATTTTGTCTAAAAAAGTGATGGAGTCCTCTATATTTATTTGAAAGTACAGCTAACGGAGTATCATCTCCCATCGATCCCGTTGCTTCTTTTTTTTCAGCAATCATCGGATGAAGTATTAATTCGATGTCTTCTACTGACCAGGCAAAGCATGCCATTCTTTTTCGTAGATCTCCAGAGTCTAAATCTCTAAATTCCTCATCAACAGATTGAACAAGTTTATCAATATACGTAATTTTTTTAGTCCACTCACCAAATGGTTTAGTTTCTGCCAAATACTTTTTTATCTCATAATCTTTAAAAAATTTTTTCTCTTTAAAATTGACAGCTATTAATTGACCTGGTCCTACCCTACCTCTTTCAACTATTTCATTTTCTTTAATATCAACCATTCCAGTTTCAGAACCCGCAATAAGAAGATTTTTTGTCAGTGTATATCTTATAGGTCTAAGGCCATTTCTATCCATTCCAGCAATAGCCCAATCACCGTACGCGCCACATATTGCTGCTGGACCATCCCATGGCTCCATAACTGCTCCACCATAAGCGTATAAATCTTTTATTTTTTTTGGAAAATCTCTTCTATGAGACCAAGCTTCTGGAATTGTTATTATTTTAGCCATAGGTAAAGAGCGATTAGCTTTGACTAATAACTCTATTGTTGAATCTAATGCGGCAGAGTCAGACGCTTTAGAATCAATTATGGGTTTTAAATCATCTACATTATTGCCAAAATTTTTATGTTCCATTCTTGGCTCATGAGCAGCCATCCAATTTTTATTACCTTTGAGTGTATTTATTTCACCATTATGCGCAATCACTCTAAAAGGCTGTGCTAAAGACCATGTAGGAAATGTATTAGTTGAATAACGCTGATGATAAACTGCATATCTAGAAATAAAATTCTCATTTTGGATGTCTGGATAAAAATTCGAAAGCTGTTCTGCTAAAAACATACCTTTATAAACAATAGACTGACAAGATAGTGAGCAAATATAAAAATCTGAAATATTTTGATTTCTAATTTCTTTTTCTATTCTTTTTCTAATTATATAAAGTTTATTATCAAATTGTTTTTCATCTTCTAGTTCTTCATTACATATTAGTATTTGTTCTATTTCAGGCCTTGTTGCTTTTGCTTTATCACCAATAATCGATGAATTAATT